>DATGFK010000831.1:0-3402 GCA_035309185.1 Aggregatilineales bacterium | reverse complement strand
CTCATCTCCTCAGCCCCTGACCAGAGGTGACCTTCCGGCAAACCGATAGTCAGATTAGTACCCGGCCCTTTGTATCTGAGCGCCGTGTAGTGTTTGTGGTTGAGGTAAGCGCTGCGCTCCAGGAGCGCTCGAATATGCGTCCGCCAACCTGCCACCGGGTCTTCCTGGTCGATTCGGCAAATCTTGAACAGCACATCCCACATTTGTTGTTCGCGCTGTTCCGGCGGGACGTTGGGCAAGACTTTGGCTGACCAACCCGCTACGGGCGCACAGGCGACCAACCAGTTTGTGACATTCTTGATGGCAATGTCAATCACTGGCTTGCGGTATTGGGCGGAGACGCGCTGCGCGATGGCTACCAATTCGGGGTCTTGCCCACGTAGTAAATCCGGGGTCAGTGCCGACAGGGAAAGGAACGCATCACCCCTGGCAGCCGAAGCGACAGCCACTTCCGTGCGCCATGTCGGATATTCTTCAAAAGAATCGCGCGGCGCGTGCTGAAATCGGATCAGGTCTAATTGCTCGTCGTTCCAGAACACATCCACGTACCGTGCGCCCGCCTGATAGGCTTGTGCGGCGACAGCTCTGACCATTTGAACTGCCCCAGGCGGAGCGCCACTGATCAGAACACGCTGCCCTGGCTGGACGTTCAGGCCAATTTTCACCAGGACTTGGGCATATTTTTCGAGATTCCGTTGAAAGTCGTAAGGGGGCATGTTTTCACCTCTCCAAAGGACGTTGACACGGCGGCTAATTTTGGCCCCAAATCGGTTGTACGGCGAGTTTGGCGCATCATGGTGTTTCCAGGCGCCACTACCTGCGATTTGCTGACCATCAAAATCCAGTGTAAGACTCTTAAGCTAGAGTTGAGGTTGCACGCAAAGCGCTCTATTTGATTTTTGCCTGTTTGACTACACCCACCTGGGGGGATCATCGTGTCACAGAGGACTTTTCAGCTTCGAGATCTGTTAAACCTGAATATACTGCTTATCTTCTTCCCCATCGCCCTGACAGGCCAATTAGCAGGTTGGAGTGAAATTCTAGTATTTATCTGCTCCGCCCTCGCCATTATTCCCCTGGCCGGACTCATTGGCGAGGCCACTGAGGTGCTTGCCGAAAAACTCGGCCCCCACGTTGGCGGGCTGCTCAACGCCACGATGGGCAACGCTGCGGAACTCATCATCACGTTTTTTGCCCTGCGCGGAGGGCTGTTGGAGCTTGTTAAAGCTTCCATTGTCGGCTCTGTACTGGGTAATCTACTGCTTGTATTGGGTATGAGTACATTGCTGGGCGGGCTGAAAAACGGCTTGCAAACGTTTGATCGGCGCACCGCGTCAAGGAATGCGACGCTTGTGATCCTGGCCTTTATGGTTCTGGCGATCCCGTCTGTGTTTGATAGCGCCATTCTGGGCAAAGCGCCCACCGAGGCGACGGCCCAGGGCCGTGAATTGGCTTTCAGCCTCGGCATTGCCGCATTGATGATCGTTATTTACATTCTCTCGGTCTTCTACACGCTGCGTAATCCCGAAGGCAGCGTTGCGCAGACGATCCGGCAGACGCAGGAAATTATCGTCAAGCCAGCCATCAATATGCGTAACTCGATTTTGCTCCTCATCGCAGCCACGATAGGTGTTGCCGTGATGAGCGAAATCCTGGTGGGAACAGTAGAGCCTGTCGTCAAGCAATTGGGCTTGTCCGAATTTTTCGTCGGGATTATTTTGATCCCAATCATTGGCAACGTTTCAGAGCATGTCGTGGCGGTTCAGGTCGCCTTAAAGAATCGCATGGATTTGAGCCTGGGAATTTCGCTCGGTTCCAGCCTTCAGGTGGCCCTCTTTGTCGCCCCGGTGCTCGTTTTCGTCAGTCTGTTCTTCGAGCAGCGCTTGCTGCTGGTCTTTAACCCTTACGAACTGCTGGCCCTGGGCGTCGGGACCATTGTGGCGACCCTGGTTTCGCAGGATGGCGAGTCGAACTGGCTTGAGGGGGCAGAATTGATCGCCGTTTATTTGATCCTGGCGTTGGCGTTTTTCCTGGTGGGGACGTGAGTGACCTCACCCCCTGGCCCCCTCTCCAAAAAAGCGTGGAGAGAGGGAACCCGCAATGAACCACGATCCGGCTCCCTTTTCCAACCGAATTACGAACTTTCATTCGCCAACTTCTTCGCCAGCAGGTTATGGCGCCCCAAGACTGGCGGCAGTTCCAGAGTGGTAAGCTGCCCTTCGCGCACGATCACGCGCCCATTGATGACCGAGTAATCCACGTTGACAGGCGCGCAAAAGACGAGCGCCGCAACAGGATCGTGCCAGGCCCCGGCAAACTCCACGCGATTGAGATTGATGGCGATGAAATCTGCGGCCATGCCTGGCGCCAGGACGCCGACATCGTCGCGGCCAAGCACGGCTGCGCCGCCGCGTGTAGCTGTTTCCAGCATTTCGCGGGCCGTGGTCGCCGCCGGGCCAGCCAGGACGCGCTGAAGCAGCATGGCCTGTCGCGCCTCGAGTATGAGATGTCCGCTGTCGTTGGAGGCGGAGCCGTCCACACCCAGCCCAACATGAACGCCCGCATCCAGCATCTTGCGCACGGGAGCGATGCCCGACGCCAGGCGCATATTGGAGGTAGGGCAGTGCGCGACTCCCGTTCCTGTGCGGGCAAAGAGGCCGATCCCTGCGTCGGTCAATTGCACGCAGTGAGCGTGCCACACGTCCGGCCCGACCCAACCCTCCGCCTCGGCGTAGTCAGCTGGATCGAGGCCAAATTTCTCTTTGCTGTATTCCACGTCTTTGGCGTTTTCTGCCAGGTGCGTGTGCAGCCGAACGCCGTAGCTGCGGGCCAGCATTGCTGACTCGACCATCAAGTCCCGC
The DNA here is from genome assembly GCA_035309185.1 of Aggregatilineales bacterium. Classification (GTDB taxonomy): domain Bacteria; phylum Chloroflexota; class Anaerolineae; order Aggregatilineales; family UBA2796; genus DATGFK01. The sequence goes on along the minus strand of DATGFK010000831.1, from coordinate 541 downwards.
GTCACACTGAAAGGCGAACAGGGCGCCACCACGATCCGCAGCATGGCGTACCGCTTCGCGTCATGATAGGTTTCGATCAGGCGTCGGCTGTCGCGCAGAATGGCCTCTTCATCTTCGACCACGCTATCCGGCGGCAAGCCGCCCTGGCTCTGACCCAGGCTCATGCTGCCCCGGCAGGCATGGAAGCGAATGCCGATCTCCTGCGCCGCGCGGATCTCGTCGTCCAGGCGGCAGCCGTTGGGATAGATGTAAAGGTGATCGCTGCTGGTCGTGCAGCCGGACAGGATCAGCTCGGCCATCGCCGTCAGCGCCGAGGTGTAGATCATGTCGGGTGTCAGTCCGGCCCAGATGCCATACAACGCCGTCAGCCAATCGAATAACTCATGGTTCTGCGCGCCAGGGATCACGCGGGTCAGGCTCTGGTACATGTGGTGATGGGTATTGATCAGGCCCGGCAATACGACGTGATCGGCCAGGTCAAGCACTTCGTCGGCAGTCGTCGGCAGTTCCGCCGTGACGCCAACCCCCTCGATCACGTTAT
>DATGFK010000830.1:0-2690 GCA_035309185.1 Aggregatilineales bacterium | reverse complement strand
AGTTCTTCGCGCAGCGACTGCATATCGTCCTTGTCGAGCGCTTCTAAGACTTCGTAGCTTTCTTCAAGCAGATATTCGCGCAGGCTGCGATGCGTCTGCTTGCGATCCCAGGGGCAGCCTTCGGGCGCGCGCAGGTGGGCGATGGTCTCCTGGAAGCGCTCAAAGCTTGATGGGCGCGGCAATGGCGGCACATACAGGCTGGTCAGGTGATTGATGCGCGTACTGCGATCCAGTTCGTACAGGGGAATATGTTCCAGGAATTGATCGGCTGTGCCCGCGCTGTGCAGCAAGATTACCGGATGTTCGTCCGGGTACTGGTTCGCCAGAGTTAATTTGACATTGGAAGCGATCTGTTGGTTGTAGACCTGGGCGAGAATGGCAGGCGCGTCGGGGTTCAAAGGCGGATGGTGCAGGCGGGCCACGTCTTCAGCGTCCAACAGTTGCACGCCACTCAAGCCATCCAGACCAAGCGCGGCCAGCGTTGGCTCGATAAAGCTCAGACCATCCACGATCTCGACCGGGATATTCTGCTCCTTCGCCAGCGAAAGGATGGTCGTCACCGTTGCTTCACCCACCAGAGGGTGCCCCGGCACGGCATAGACCACACCTTGCGTGCGCGCGCCAAGCCGGATCACTTCTTCGGCAATATGTCGGTAGAGGCTGTCAAAGTCTGACGCACGCTCGTATTGCTCGTCAAAACTGCGACGGTTGGCAATCGGCAGAGTCTCGATACCCGGATGCACTGCCGTGCGGAGGTAGACTTCGTCGCTGTCTTGAAGAATCTTCCAGGCGCGGCGGGTGATCAATTCGGGATTGCCCGGCCCCAGCCCGACAATGGTAATTCTCATCGCAGTTGTTTCAGCCTCTACCTATTTTGATTCTTTGTTCAAACTTTTATCGTGGTAGCAAAGAGGACGTTGGTTTCAATAGCCTTGATTCCATTGTCCCGCACCCAGTTCACGGTTTTGTCGCGAATGCGCGTTGCTGTAGCTTTGTCCATCGCGTCAACGGTGCCGCGCAGCCCGGAGCCAAGTACAATCGTCCACCAGTCTTCAGGTGAACGTAAATCCTGGCTTCCGCTTACTGATGTGATCTCGACGCCCGGTACGTCAGCACTCTGCATGAGCTGGCGGAGTTGCTCTGGTGACTCGATACGATCCCAGGGATTGAAAGCGGAATATAAATCTGGGCGCTCGACTCGCACCGCTTGTCGCCAAATTGTATAGACTGGTTCAAAAAAGCGAGCGCCCCAGGTTGTAATCGCCAATTTTCCGCCAACCTTGACCATGCGCCACAGTTCTCGAACCTGCGCCTCCATGTCCGGCACAAAAAAGATACTGAAAACGCTGACAACGCCATCAAAGAAGCTATCGGGAAAACCTAGATTGGTCATATCGCCGGTGCGAAATTCGATGTTGTGAAGGCCGCGTTCCTTCGCCTTCGCCTTCGCCCCTCCTTTTTCCAGCAACCTCTCCGCAAGATCAACCCCGATGACTTTTCCATTTGGCCCGACCGACTCAGCCGCGGGCAGTGCAGATGCCCCGGTGCCACAACCAACATCAAGGATTATCGCCCCGGGTTTGAGGTCAAGGCGCTCAATGGTCGCACGACCAACTACATCCCAAAAAGCAAGTGGTGGATCATCAAAATGTTCAGCAGCATTGTTATAGGTAGCTGACGTTTTGATTTTCGCTGCGTCAGTCGGATCAAGTTGTTCCATGTTTTATCATTCCTTTGTGGCATGGGACATGCATCAATTATAGCCGAGGTTGCCAGACTTATGTTCGGCCCAGACAGCCTTGGGGTTGCTTCTTCCGTACGGTCAAAAGGATTCCGGCAGGGGCGCTACCCGAATGCGCGTTAGCGACAAGGTGTCATCAGCCTGTCCGCCGTCCGGCGTGATGATCCGCAGATGGTGAATCGAATTGTCCGACGCCAGTTGATACAGACCCATGATTAACTGCCAGTTGTCGGGTGATGCGTCAGCGTGGAGCGTGAAGGTATGCGCGTCTTTCACAATCTCGCCCGGCTTCCAGGTGGTGGTCGGGAGGTTGTAATTGTCGGGCATGGAATCGCTGCTGCCCACGACATTGGATGTACCCGGCATCAAAATCTGCGTGAAAACGTGATAATCCGTTGTCAGCGGATGGATTGGCCGCCAGTAGAGTGTCACCGTGATAGGTTGTCCAGGATAGACCGCCAGCCGTGACACGTCATAGCCGAGCAGTTCGGCCTCGCCTCCGAAGTTGACGTGCATTGGGTTGGGAATGCCGGGAAGACTGCTGTCCTCGCGCGCTATCAGCCGGATTGTGCCGAGATACATGTGGTTGTCACTGCTTGCGCCACTTCCCTGCGAGATCATGCGGGCGCCGCTGTGCAGGTCATACATCCCCATATACACTCGAAGGCTTTGCGGCGCATATGCGTGGTCGGGAATTGACACAGCAAAGCGGTTGTACCACAACATTTCGCCGTTCATCAGGCTTGTCGCATATTTGCCCTGTCCAGGATAGACATCCCGCTGCCACACGATGAGGCCATCCGCGTTCTCCAGGTGAATGAAGATGCTCCAATCGCGTGAGAAATGGCTCGTCCGCGCATCCACGTGGAAGGGCATCATGAACTGTAAAGTGTCGCCTGGATGCAAATCTCCACCCGGTTTTGTCTGCCCTACGGCGGTGAACTGAACC
>DATGFK010000829.1:0-3904 GCA_035309185.1 Aggregatilineales bacterium | reverse complement strand
CGCTTGCCGATGACCGGTTGATCGGTCAATGTGTCCTGTACAGACCGGATGTGCGGAATCGTTTCGGCAGAATTGGGATCGTGGTCGGCGCCCCACGAAACCGGGGGCGTGGCTATGGCACCGATGCGCTGCGCATTCTCGCCAATTACGCCTTTAATGAACTCAACCTGCATCGGATGGAAATAGAAGTCTTTTCTTTTAATGCCGCAGCCATCCGCAGCTATGAAAAAGTTGGCTTCAAGTGCGAGGTGACGAAGCGGCAGGCCGTCTATCGGGATGGTGCCTACCACGATGTCCTGATGATGGGCCTGTTGCGCCAGGAATGGGCCTGACGGGTCAACGTATTACGGCTCTTGGATTGATCCAAAAATTGATTACGGAGGATTTCTTTTGATGACTACGCATTCCCCTGCTGAGAAGACCACTGCCCGCCCATCGGAGAATTTATCGCCACAAACGCTGCTCGATATGTTCTGGGCGATGCTCATCTCCCGCCGCCTGGACGAACGTAGTTGGGCACTTCACCGGCAGGGAAAGATCGCGTTTCACATCAGCGGAATGGGACACGAAGGTTCGCAGGTGGCAGCCGCCTTTGCTATCAATCGCGGTGTGGATTACGTGCATTCCTACTACCGCGACCTGGCCTTGGTGCTGGCCCTGGGCGTCACTCCGCATGAGTTCATGATTAGCCTGTTTGGCAAGGCTGACGAATACAGCAGCGGCGGACGCCAGATGCCGAGCCATTGGAGCAAACGGAGCGTCAATTTGCTCTCGTCTTCCAGTCCCGTCGCCACGCAAGTCCCCCAGGCTGCGGGCCTCGCCTTCGCCATCAAATACAAGTGGGACAACAAGCTCGTTGATCCCAATGACGATACGCAGCCTCGCCTGACCCTGACCTGCCTGGGCGAAGGCTCGACCAGCCAGGGCGAGTGGCATGAAGGCATGAACTGGGCTGGAGTCCACAACCTGCCGTTCATCTGCCTGGTACAAAACAATATGTATGCCATTTCAGAGCCGACCAGCGAACAAATGGCCGTCAGCAATGTGGCGGACCGCGCACCGGCCTATGGGCTGCATGGCGTCGTCGTGGACGGCAATGACATTCTGGCTTCTTATGATGCCCTGAAAGAGGCTGTCGAACGCGCTTACAACGGCCAGGGGGCGAGTCTGATCGAGGCCAAAACCTACCGTGTCACGCCACACTCCTCCGACGATGATGATCGCTCCTACCGCAGCCGCGAAGAAGTCGAGGAATGGAAACATAAAGACCCGATTGGTCGCTTCCAGCGCTTCCTGACGGAACGGGGAGTTCTCACCCAGGCCAAGCTTGACGAATTCGAGGCGCGCGCTAGGCAGACGATTGACGAAGCCCAGCGTGCCGCCGAGGCTGCGCCCTATCCACCTGAAGAATACGCCCTCGAAAGAGTTTATGCAGATTAGAGTCCAATAGCCAGTCCAAAATTATTAAGGAGTGCAGCTTTTCCCATGCCTGAAATAACCTTGATTGACGCGATCCGCGAAGCCCTGGACGAAGAATTGGCCCGCGATTCGCGTGTATTTATAACCGGCGAAGACGTGGGGCCACGTGGCGGAGTTTTCCGCGCAACGATGGGCCTGTACGATAAATACGGGCCGAACCGAATTGTCGATTCGCCCCTGGCCGAGCTGTCCATCGTTGGGATCGGCATCGGCGCCGCGATGGCGGGTCTGCTGCCAGTGTGCGAAATTCAGTTTGCCGACTTCATCCATCCCGCCTTTAACCAGATCGTCAACGAAGCGGCCAAGATGTACTACCGCTCGAACGGCCAGTGGCCGGTTCCACTGACTATCCGCGCGCCTTATGGCGGGGGAATCGGCGGCGGATTGTATCATAGCCAGAGCGTGGAAGCGTTCTTCAGCCACGTGCCTGGCCTGAAAGTGGTCATCCCCTCGACGCCTTATGATGCCAAGGGGCTGCTCAAGAGCGCCATCCACGACCCGAACCCGGTGCTGTTCTTCGAGCCGAAGAAGGGCTATCGCGCCATCAAGGGCGAGGTTCCAACCGACGACTACACGATCCCGATTGGCCCGGCCAGCGTGACCCGTCAGGGCAGCGATCTGACGGTCTACGCTTACGGGATGATGGCCTACTACACGCTGCAAGCCGCCGAAACTGTAGCCGCCGAAGATGGAATCTCGTGCGAAGTGGTTGACCTGCGCACGCTGCTGCCAGTAGATAAGGTAACGATACTCGACTCCTTCAAGAAAACTGGCAAGGCGCTGATTGTCCACGAAGACAACCACACGATGGGCTATGGGGCCGAAGTGGCCGCGATCCTGAGCGACGAGGGCTTTGAATTCATGGATGGGCCGATCCGCCGCTTTACTGCGCCGGACGTGCCCGCTGTGCCCTTCAGCCACCCGATGCAAGAATTCTTCATGCCGAACCCGGACAAGATCGCGCAGGCCATCCGCGATCTGGCCGCGTACTGATCGGAAGGAATGAGTATGCCCACAAAAGTAATTATGCCCCAGCTCGGCGAGAGCGTGGTCGAGGGAACGGTCAGCAAATGGCTGAAGCGGGTCGGCGATTCTGTGGAGGAGTTCGAGCCGATTCTCGAAGTGAGCACGGATAAAGTGGATACCGAAATACCCTCGCCCGCCAAGGGCGTGATCCTGCAAATCTACGTGCCGGAGGGCACTACCGTCGAGCGCGGGGTGCTTCTGGCGATGATCGGCCAGCCGGGCGAGGCTGTCCCTGAAGCGCCGGATAAGGTCGCCGCAGGCACAAAGAATCACGAAGCCGCCAAAAATGAACATGTTCATTTTCAAGGCAATGGGGTTGGCAAGAGCCAGCGTTATAGTCCTGTTGTGGCGCGAATGGCTGCGGAAAATAAGATCGATCTCAGCCAGATCAACGGGACTGGCCTGGGCGGACGGGTCACGAAAAAGGATGTCGAGGTCTTCCTGGAACAGCGCCAGGGTGGTGCGCAGAGTGTAGAGAAAGCTGGCGAAATTCCTCCCTGGGAACAGCCTATCGAAGGCGATCTGTTTAAGCCCACCGATGAAATCTTCGCCAAAGCCAGCGGACGCAGCGCGCCAGCGGCCACAGCGACTCCGCGCACGTCTGGAACGCCGTCGCGTCCGGCGCCCGCTCCGCAAGGCCAGCCAGGACAATTGATCCCACATACCACGATGCGCCGCGCCATTGCCGAGCACATGGTACGCAGTAAACTCCAGACGGCTCCTCACGTTACCACAGTTTTTGAACTGGACATGTCCCGTACGATGGCTCACTGGAAGGCGAGCCTGGAAGATTATGCCAAACAGGGCGTCAAGCTGACACTGACCGCCTATTTCATGACAGCACTCGTGCAGGCAGTGCGCGCCCAACCGCTGCTCAATGCGCAGTGGACGGACGATGGCCTGTTTGTCCATCACATGATCAACGTTGGGATGGCCGTGGCGCTGCCGGAAGGCCTGATTGTGCCGGTTATTAAGAACGCGCAGGACCTCAATTTAATGGGCCTGGCACGTCAGGTGAGCGATCTGGCAGCCCGTGCCCGCAGTAAGGCGCTGCATCCCGACGACATCGTGGGTGGGACGATCACGCTGACCAACCACGGCGTATCGGGTAGCCTGCTGGCGACTCCGATCATCAACCAGCCGCAGTCGGCTATTGTAGGGACGGGAATTGTCCAAAAGCGTGCCATCGTGTTGGAAGACAGCGACTCGATTGCCATTCGGCCCATGATGTACGCCACATTGACCTTTGACCATCGAGTTGCCGATGGCGCGATGGGCGATGCCTTTATGCGCGCCTTCAAGGACACGCTCGAAAACTGGTCGTGATTCCCCGTAGGTTCGTGTTATGCTAGGCGCGTGACCAGGTGCTGAGGTTCACCTGGTCTGTGCCTTGAATCTT
>DATGFK010000828.1:0-3178 GCA_035309185.1 Aggregatilineales bacterium | reverse complement strand
ATATGTACCGGCTGACTCCGGAGGGACTGCAGTTTGCACGGGAGCGTCGTGTGGCACGTTCGCGGCAGTTGCTGGCCCGCCCGGCTTTGGGTGAGGCAAAGGGATGATGGTCTGGACTCCAAATTCGGGTCCGGACTCGCCTACGGGTCCGATTCGGAGGCTGGCACGAGGGTTTTTGCGGGAAATAAGCCGCCTGGCGCCGACGAGTACGCGGGAATGGGCTGAGGCGATGCTCGGTGAGCTGGAGTTTGTCGAAGGCGACTGGGATGCTTCGTGCTGGGCGCTGGGCAGCGCGGCTGCGATTGTAAGAAGCTCGGGCCGGGAATGGGTGGCGTTGGCAGTCACCCAGACTATCCGATGGGAGGAGAGGGCAATGGAGCAGATGGGTAAGAAGGCAGGTTTGATGGCGGCGGGCGCGCTGGGTGCAGTGGCCTTGGTGGCAGTTGCGTTTGGACTGTTGTTTCTAACGGCGGTTTTGTTTCCCAGCCTGGGGCTGGATCGCGCGGAGTGGACGCATGTTCTCTTCGTTGTCGTGATACCGATGGCGCTCTGCCTGGCGGGCGTGATCTGGCTCTGGCGGACGAAGAGACCGGTTGCGCTGGGGATTCTATTGTCGGTCGGAGGTTTCGGGACACATCTGGCCGTACATTTTGCCAGTCACTTCAATGGCCACTGACGCTTCAGGGGGCGCTGCCGCTCTGTCCCAGGCGATCCTTGGGTGGCAGGCCCAAAGGCATCTCGCTGCGCATTAGAATTAAGGGATGGACTTCCCTTTGATTCGAATGCGGCGGACGCGACGGACTGAAGCGCTTCGGTCGCTGGTGCGGGAGACTCGCCTCGAACCGGGGCAGATGATCTATCCCCTGTTTCTGTGCCCTGGCGAGGGTGTGCGGCGCGAGATTGGCTCGATGCCAGGTGTGTTCAACCTCTCGGTAGATGAGGCGGTCGTGGAAGCGGAAGGGGCTGCGCAGCTTGGACTGGGCGGCCTCTTATTGTTTGGGCTGCCCGAATCCAAGGACGAGCAGGGTTCCGGGGCCTGGGACGATGCGGGCATCGTTCAGACCGGGCTGCGGGCGTTGAAGGCTACCGCCGCCGCGAAGAAGCTGGTACTGATTGCCGATGTTTGCCTGTGCGAATACACCAACCACGGACACTGTGGTGTCGTTCTGCAGTCAGGGGACGGATACGACGTTGAAAACGACTCTTCGGTCGAACTTCTGGCCAAGACAGCTGCCAGTCTGGCCCTTGCCGGAGCCGATATTGTCGCTCCCAGCGACATGATGGACGGACGCGTGGGGGAGATTCGGCGGGCTCTGGATGAAGCCGGGAGGGAGCAGACGCCGATTCTGAGCTACGCGTCAAAGTTCTCTTCAGCGTTTTATGGGCCTTTTCGCGAGGCAGCCGACTCGGCGCCGCAGTTCGGCGACCGGCGCAGCTACCAGATGGACGGCGCCAATGTACGGGAAGCGATGCGGGAGATCGAACAGGACTTGGCGGAAGGCGCGGACATGATCCTGATGAAGCCGGCGATGCCGTATCTTGACGTAATTCGCGCGGCGCGGGAGCGGTTTGATGTGCCGATGGGGGCTTACCAGGTTTCAGGCGAGTATTCGATGCTGCAGGCGGCCTTTGCCAAGGGCTGGCTGGAGCCTGAGCGCGCGATGCTGGAGTCGTTGATCGGTATTCGGCGGGCTGGGGCGGATTTCATCGTGACGTATTTTGCGAAGGATGCTGCGAGAGTGCTGTAGCGGCAATTTCCTCCACCTTTCGGTGGAAACTCATTCACGTGGCTGACGGATATACTTCGGGCGTACCGGCTTGGTTGGGAGAAGTCGATTTGGGTTGGTCACGGCGTGGATTTCTGAAGTCGCTGTCGCGGACGGCGCTGGTGCTTTCGCTCGAGGACGTACTGCGGCTGGCGCGGCCTGCACTGGCGCAAGCGACGGGCGGGCAGCAGACCCCCCCCGCAGCGGGCATGACGCGGCCAGCCTATGAGGCTCCGGCAAAGCCAGCTCCGGGCGGGTTGAAGTCGCCCATCGCCGGAACGCCGCTGGGATTGAGTTTTGTAGACGTAGCGAAATCGGCTGGCCTGACGACAAAGACGATTTACGGCGGGGAGCACAAGAACAAATACCTTTTGGAGACGACCGGCTGCGGTGTAGCCTTCTTCGACTATGACCAGGATGACTGGCTGGATATCTTTCTGGTCAATGGCTGGCGGCTAGAGGGCTTTCCCAAGGGGCAGGAGCCTGTCTGCCATTTATTCAGGAACAACCGCGACGGCACATTTACCGATGTTACCGCCAAGTCAGGGCTCGGGCGCTCGGGCTGGGGGCAGGGCTGCTGCGTGGGTGACTACAACAACGACGGGTGGAACGACTTATTCGTCAGTTATTACGGTCAGAACTCCCTATATCGGAATAACGGCAACGGGACGTTTACGGATGTTACGAAAGAAGCCGGGTTACTCCAGCCCAAATTGCGATGGAATTCGGGATGTGCATTTCTAGATTACGACAAGGATGGGCATCTTGATTTGTTTGTTGGGAACTACATTGACTTCGATGTGAAGACGGCTCCCCTGCCTGAAGACGCAGGCTGCGCGTACAAGGGGATTCAGGTGGCGTGCGGGCCGCCGGGGTTGCTGGGCGGAAAGAACATTTTGTACCGCAACAACGGCGACGGCACGTTCAAGGACGTGAGCGAGAAAGCGGGCATGTGGGGAACAATTGGCACTTATGCCTTGTCTGTCGCTGTAGGGGATATCGATAACGATGGCTGGCCGGATATCTATGTGGCCAACGATTCGACGGCCGCGACTTACTATCAGAACCAGAAGGATGGCACATTCAAGGACGTGGCGATTGAGTCCGGCATAGCCTACTCGCCCGATGGTAAGCCGCAGGCCGGCATGGGCGTGGCGCTTGGCGATTTCAATCGCGACGGCTTGATAGATATCGTCAAGACAAACTTTGCCGGGGACACAGATTCTTTGTACTTAAACTTAGGTGATGGGACCTTTGAGGATCACACCTACTTGTCCGGGCTGGGTATCAACACCCGTTATCTGGGATGGGGTGTGGGCTTTCTGGATATGGACAACGATGGCTGGCTTGACATACTTATCTCCAACGGTCATGTGTATCCCGAGGTGGACGGCACGCACATTGACGCTCCG
>DATGFK010000827.1:0-6930 GCA_035309185.1 Aggregatilineales bacterium | reverse complement strand
AATGGCGAACCGTATGCCGTTTTTATTCACGTCCCGACGACGGTTGAGGACGATACGCTGACCTACCGTTGGGACGATCTCGAACAGTTCTCCGCCGAGGTGGTCTATGCGCCCAGCCCACAACTGCTGGAAGCGGCGGTCTGGGAGTATTGCCTGAACCTGGGTCTTGCGGCTGAGCGCAAGTTGATCCTCGAAGTGGGCGGTGATGTGGAAGAGGAATTGGGCTTAGAAAATGCGGCGGAATGGAGCTGCCTCTTCGAGCTTTACGTTTTGCAAAGCCTTCGCTTTTATGGAACTACCTCGCCCGTGCGAGCCAGGCAGGCCGAACTCGACTTTATCCGCGAAGAAAATAACGACCTGGTTATCAAATTCCCTGTAAAACCTGAAGTCGAGCCATTGCCTGTACTGGCCGATTACCGCAAAGATGCGCTGGCAGAACCTGCCGGGCAGGAATTTATTCGCCTGGAAGGCAGTAGTGAAATGATGCAGCAGGTTTGGCCTACCATCCGTGCCAGCGACTTTTACTCCGTGCGAATGCGCAGCACGACCTTCGTGGAGGGAACGAAGGGTCAACTTCACCTGGGCGCCAATGTCGAACACACCTTTATGGATTGGTATATGGCTGATTCTCTGCCTGAATTGTATTTGCAGGTGCGTCTGGTCGGGATCTTTGAGCTGCTTGGCCTCTCGAATCTGATCCTGACCAGGATAAAGAATTTTGAATAACGCAATGGGAGTTTGCGCTGCGCTATAATCGCCGATAACGCAAATACTCATTCCACCGACCTACCCAGTTTAGTGGTGCTTATTTAGGAGAGGCAAAAATGGCTGTCGAAACCCATACTGCAAGCGGCATCAGTTTGGATCTGACGCCCGAACACGAGGAAATGCGGCGGGTCGTGCGCGATTTTGCCCGCAAAGAGATTATGCCCGTCGCCGCGAAGTTCGATGAGAGCGGCGAATTCCCCTACGAAGTCATCAAAAAGATGGGCGCTATGGGCCTGATGGGGATCGAGATCCCCGAAGAGTACGGCGGCGCAGGCATGGATACCATCGCCTACGTCCTGGCGATGGAAGAGATCGCCAAAGCCGACTGCGCGACCAGCACGATCATGAGCGTCAACAACAGCCTGTACGGCAACGGGATTCTTAAATTCGGCACCGAGGAGCAGAAACAGAAGTATCTGCGTCCCGTCGCCAGCGGAGCCAAGATCGGCGCTTACAGCCTGACCGAACCGATGAGTGGCAGTGACGCGGGCAATATGGCAAGCCGCGCCGTCCTATCTTCCGATGGCAAGCATTACGTGATCAATGGGCGCAAGAGCTGGGTCACGTCCGGGCCAGTAGCCGACCTGATCGTCCTGTTCACCATGACCGAACCCGAAAAGAAGCACAACGGCATCACAGCTTTCCTCATTGAGACCGACAAGCCAGGCTTTTCACCCGGTAAAAAAGAGCCAAAACTCGGCATCCGGGCCAGCGCTACTAGCGAATTGGTCTTTGAGGATTACCATTGCCCCATCGAAAATGTGCTGGGCCAGCCAGGGCAGGGCTTCAAGATCGCCATGACGGTACTGGACGCGGGACGCATTGGGATTGCGTCGCAGGCACTTGGCGTGGCGGAGGCTGCCTACGCGGCATCGGTGCAGTATGCGCGGGAACGCGAGGCATTCGGTGCGCCCATCGGCACCTTCCAGATGACCCAGGCCAAGATCGCCGATATGAAAACGCGCATCGAAGCCTCTCGCCTCCTGATCTATAGTGCGGCAGTAGCCAAGGAACGGGCCAAAAAGACCGGCGCACGCTACACCACGGAAGCCAGCATGGCAAAGCTCTTTGCCAGCGAGACAGCTATGTTTTGCGCGCACACTGCGGTACAGATTCACGGCGGGATGGGATATAGCAAGGAACTGCCCATCGAGCGCTATTTCCGTGACGCCAAGATTACCGAGATTTACGAAGGAACGAGCGAGATCCAGCGACTGGTCATCGCGCGCAGCGAACTGGATCTGCGCTGATGCGCGCCGTCGTCTTTGATAATCCAGGCCCTGCCGATGTTTTGCATCTGGTAGAGGATTATCCCGTCCCGGAACCTGGCGAGGGCGAAGTGCGCGTCCGGGTACGGGCGGCAGCGCTCAATCGCCTCGATATATGGGTGCGCAATGGTTTGCCCAATAGCAAGCTGAAAATGCCGCACATCACCGGGGCAGACGCCGCAGGCGACGTGGATAAAGTTGGCCGCGGCGTGAGTGATTGGCAGCCGGGGCAGCGCGTCGTCGTCGATCCGGGCCTGAGCTGCGGCCACTGCGACTTTTGCCGGAGCGCGCAGGAAAACCTTTGCGCTGAATTCAAGCTCCTGGGCGAAGATACGACCGGAACCTATGCCGAGTACATTGTCGTCCCAGCGCGCAATCTGCTGCTGTTGCCCGAACAAATTTCGTATGCGGAAGGCGCAGGGGCTGCGCTGGTATTCCTGACAGCCTGGCACAGCCTGATCACGAAAGGCAATTTGCGTCCCGGCGAGACAGTGCTGATCGTGGGCGCTGGAGGCGGCGTGAACAGCGCCAGCATCCAGATCGCAAAGCTGGCCGGGGCAAAGGTCTTTGTCGTGGGCAGTAACCAGCACAAGCTGGAACAGGCCAAAACACTCGGCGCGGATGAACTCATTGACCGCAGCGTTGAGGATTGGTCAAAGGCAGTTTTCACGCGGACAGGCAAACGAGGCGTAGATGTCGTCGTAGACAACGTGGGCAAAGAAACGCTTTTCGGCAGTATCCGTGCTGTGCGGCGCGGCGGGCGAATCCTGATCGTGGGCAATACCAGTGGGCCGCAGGCCGAGATTGACCTGCGTTACATTTTCCGCAAACATATCAGCATTATCGGTAGCACAATGGCCCCCCACGCGGACTTTGCTACTGTGATGCGACTGGTCTTCGAGGGCAAGCTGAAATCTATCGTCGGCGCGACCTTCCCGCTTGCTCAGGCAGCGGAGGCGCACCGGGTGCTTGAGAAGGGCGAGGTTTTCGGCAAGGTTGTATTAGAGATTCCCTGAGATGTTGACGCGATCCCAGGTAGCTCCTCTGCGATTGATTGCAGCCCGGCTCGGCCTGCCGGAACTGGAACAAATTGCGCTCCAGGCGGGTGTCACCGAGACGTTCCGGCTGACGATCAAATATCATGACGGGCATCATCCTGACCAGGTAGCGACGGCGGTAAAACATCAATCCAGGGCAACGCCATCGCTCAGCGTACTCTACCGGCGCGTGAATGGCGATGCGCTGACTCTGGAACATGCCCTTGACCTGCCACGCTTTCGATCCTTGATTGCGACCCTGAAAAAGATAGGCTTTGATCGCCTGGACGACGACAAGACTATTGATTGGGTTCGCTCCGATGTATGGCTTGTGGAACGAGCAGCCTCGGCCTTTCACCACGACGTGATCATCGCCCCGGCGACGGCCACTGGCATTTATGCAGACACCGTGGCTCTGGTCACGGCCAGTTTGCGCGAAGCGGTGCGCGCTATCGCATCCTGAAAAGGGATAGGACATGAAAGGCAAACCGAAGCAACCGATCCGGAAAAGCACCCAACGCCTCGCTACAAATCACTCGTGGACAGCGCCGAAAGGCTACAAGGTCGTCGCTATTGAGCGAGGCGCGGTGATCTTCAACATCCCGCAGGATTGGACGCTGACCAAGCTGCAACCAATCGAAATCTACGACAAAGAGCCGCCCGCCGACAATGCACGGATCAGTGTGTCATTTTGGCGTTTGCCACCGGGCCTGGATTGGACTGAACTGCCCCTTGAGGGGCTGCTGAACGATGCCACGAAAGACCTGGGCAAAAGCGACGAGCGACAAATTCTCGACAACGGGCCGGTAAAGACATCGCCGCGTACCGACCTTGAGTTAGCTACCAAAATACAACGCTTCGTCGATCCACTGGAGCATCGTGAAGCGTATACGTACATGGCTACGGCACGGGGCTGGGATGTTCACGTGCTGATCACCTTTGATTTTTGGCTGGACGACCTGGCGAAGTGCGCACCTGTGTGGGATGAAGTTCTGCGCTCACTGCAACTGGGCCTGGTGATTGACGATCCGACGAAGGGGATCATGAGGCACTGAGGATTGGTTTTCATCATGTGGATCAATACCAGCCGTTGATCACCAGTGGGATAGGTTCTTATCGTACTCGGCATGTGTCCCTATCCAGAACCAGACAATCGTGTCACTTGATCTCCGTACACCGACTACCCGATGGTGGAGACCAACTCGTGCTGAATAGATCGGTGGATCAGTAATGACGCGCTTGAAATGTAAGCCTGCATGGTACGGATTGGCCTTGAAGAGACGATAGGCCGCATAAGCCTGTCGGCGTGTTTCGAGCGGTAGTTGATTTAGCAATTCTCGAAACTCTTTGGTGATTTTGGATTTCACGGCGCGTCTGGATCGTTGTCGGGATCGAAGTCTTCCGTCAAACCGGCATCATCTTCTTGAATCGCCTTAAGGGCCATTTGCCTTAGCCAATCCTGTGATCTGGCGAATTGATCATCCCAAAGTGCTTCGTCGGCGGCGATGTCAATTGTTTCGATGATAATACGTACGTCACCGGGCGGTAAGTCGCCAGGCTGTTCAAATTCCACGTCCCCGTTTTCATTGACCCGACCTAGAACTTCGATAATGGTCATATTCTTGCCTTTCGTTAAACTATTCTGATTCTACTACCTTTCGGCTAAACAAGTCAGTTGAGACACAGAATTAGTGGACTGGATTGAACGTGCATTATAATGGCCCGCACGAACAATATTCAGTGAAAGGCGCAGTGGGGATGTTGACTCATGCCAACATACGCAGCCGCGATTGACCAGGGAACGACCAGCACGCGCTTCATGATCTTTGATCACGCGGGCAAAGTTATTGGTCTCTCTCAAAAGGAACATGAGCAGATCTACCCGAAGCCCGGCTGGGTTGAACACAGCCCGCTAGAGATCTGGCAGGCCACCCAGGATGTAATCGCCGGGGCGCTGAAAAAGAGCGGCGTTAGCCCGAAGGATATTGTGGCTGTTGGCGTCACAAACCAGCGCGAAACCACCGTCGTTTGGGACAAAGGCACCGGCAAGCCTGTGTATAACGCCATCGTCTGGCAGGATACGCGCACCGATCAGTTTTGCCGTGAACTCGAAAAGGACGGCGGGCAGGATCGCTTCCGGGCGAAGGTTGGGCTGCCACTGGCAACCTACTTTTCCGGCCCGAAGATCCGCTGGCTGCTCGACAATTTGCCGGGCCTGCGCGAAAAAGCCGAAGCGGGTGATGTGCTTTTTGGAACGATGGATAGCTGGGTCATCTGGAACCTGACCGGCGGGCCGAACGGAGGTGTCCACGTGACCGACGTTTCCAACGCCAGCCGCACCATGCTGATGAACCTGGCAACTCTGGATTGGGACACTGACATGCTCAAGGTTATGGGCGTGCCACGCGCCATGCTGCCTGCGATCAAGGCATCCAGCGAAGTTTACGGCGAAGCTGTCGGAACACTGGCTGGAATCCGAGTCGCGGGCGACCTGGGCGATCAGCAGGCGGCGCTGTTCGGGCAGGCTTGCTACCAGGCAGGCGAGGCCAAGAATACCTACGGAACCGGCTGCTTTATGCTCATGAATACTGGCACGCAGGCTGTCCAGTCGAAGAACGGGCTGCTGACGACCCTCGGCTATAAAATTCGCAAGGAACCAGCAGTCTACTGCCTGGAAGGCTCCATTGCCATCACGGGGGCGCTCGTCCAGTGGCTGCGCGATAACCTGGGACTGATCGCCAAATCGTCCGACGTGGAAACGCTGGCGAAGACCGTCGAGGACAATGGCGGCATTTACTTTGTGCCAGCCTTCTCCGGCCTGTACGCGCCATACTGGAAGAGCAATGCGCGCGGTGCAATCGTCGGGATGACGCGCTACGTCAACAAAGGGCACATCGCCCGCGCCACGCTTGAAGCAACAGCCTACCAGACTCGCGAGGTGCTGGAGGCCATGAACAAAGATTCCGGTGTCACCTTAACCGCCCTCAAGGTGGACGGCGGTATGGTCTTCAACGAGTTGCTGATGCAGTTCCAGGCCGATGTGCTCGGCGTTCCAGTGATTCGACCAAAGGTAGCCGAGACCACCTCGCTTGGCGCGGCCTATGCTGCCGGATTGGCCGTAGGCTTTTGGTCTTCCACGGATGACCTGTGCGAGAATTGGGCCAAAGACCGCGAATGGCAGCCGGATATGAGTGAAGGTCAGCGCAACAAACTGTACAGTGAATGGAAAAAGGCGGTCACACGTACCTTCGACTGGATAGAATAGAGTAATTCGCGTCTTCATGGCGCCAAAACGTTAACAGGACAATACTGTTGGATTCTATTGACACGGAAATCCTCGTGATCGGCGGGGGCAGCACCGGGACAGGCATTCTCCGTGACGCCGCGTTACGAGGCTTCAAGGCGCTGCTGGTTGATCGGGGCGACCTGGCAAGCGGCACGACGGGGCGGTATCACGGGCTGCTGCATTCCGGCGGGCGCTATGTCGTGTCTGATCCTGTCTCTGCACGCGAATGTCGCGAAGAAAATGCGATCCTGCGCAAGATCGCAGCCGACTGCATCGAGGATACCGGCGGGCTGTTTGTCGTGACGGATGATGACGATCCGGCCTATGCTCATCAGTTTGTAGCAGGTTGTAAAGTGGCAGGCATTGGCTTCTCTGAAATGCCGCTTGCAGAAGTGCTTCGACGCGAACCCCGTTTGAACCCGCGAATTTCGCAGGCGTTCTGGGTTCCGGACGCGGCTATCGATTCGTGGAAAACCGTGTGGGCCAACGCCCGCGACGCGCAGGCGCACGGCGGAGCAGTCTTGACCTATCGCAAGGTCACGAGCTTGCTGCGTGAGGGCAGTACGGTGAA
>DATGFK010000826.1:0-6912 GCA_035309185.1 Aggregatilineales bacterium | reverse complement strand
CAGGCCCTCCCGCATCGGATCGTGTTCGCCAATATCCTGGAGAATGATCTCGGCATCGGCCAGGATGGTCGTCAGCGGGTTGTTGATCTGGTGAGCGACGACCGCGGCGAGTTCGCCCATCGTGGAAAGACGTGCGGCCTGCACCAGCGTCGCCTGGGTCTGCTTGAGTTCAAGCAGGCTATCCGAGAGATCGCTGAAGAGACGCGCGTTTTCAATCGCGCTGGCTGCCTGGGTAACCAGAGCCGAGGCCAGGCTGATCTCGTTGGGCCGGAAGCGCCTGCCAGGCTGCAAATGGCTCAACGTCACGGCGGCGAACGGCTTTCCTTTGATCATCAGCCGGATACTGAGCAGTGACTCCACCCCCGCTTGAGTCATCACGTCTCTCACTTCGGCAGGCAGGGTCGGGTCATGGACACTGTAATCAATCAGGGTCTTTCTGGCGTAATCCTTGACCGCGCGCAATACCGGCTGCTGTTCGAGCGGGGGATCGTCCACGAATGAGACACTGCCGTACTCGAAAACTTTGAAAAAGGTTTGAGGGTTGGCCCGCAAATAGAAAGACAGCCAGGGCGCGCCAGAGCGTTCCAGGATGTTTTGCAGCAGGGTGAGCAGAGTGCCTGATGGCTGCAAACTGGTGCTGCCCGTCAGCATCATAATTTCCCCAACCAGAGTCCGAACCGGGCGTTCTAATTCTTGCGAAGGGTTGGGCGCCGCGTGCGGATAATGCAGTTCCAGCACGCCAATGGCGGTGGGCGCGCTGCCGTGGATCGGCAGGACAAGCGAGTGATTGGCCCAAAAGGGATCGTAGGGACGTTCTTCCGCGTTCAAACGGCGATCCAGGCTGTGGCGGAAGATGTAAGATTCCTTACCATCGGGCGTCTCAGCGCCGATCTTGAACGCATCCACGCTTTTTTGAGGCGCACCGGTTGCGGCCCAGATCATGTACCTTGCGGCGGCGAGTGGAAGGAGATCGTTGGTCTGCTCGTCGTGTCGGCTGATCGTACACTCGTTGACGCCCACGGTTTGGATCATCTGCTGGCACAAAATGGTCAGGACTTCGCTCAGGGAAAGCGTCGAACTGAGCGTTTTGCCTGCCGAAACCAGGAGCGATAACTGGCGGTTCTGCAACAGGCGTTCTTCGTAAAGCTGGGCGTTCTCGATGGCAATTGCAGCGTGCGCGGCCAGGTCAAGCAGTAGTTCCTGGTCGTGTTGGCTGAATGGACGGTCGGTCTGCCGGTTATTCACGCCCAATACGCCAATCACCTGTTCCTTAAAAGTCAGGGGAACGTACAGCAGCGACTGGACAAAATACTCCGTTTTGACGCGCTGTGGCCCATGCTGGCCGCGTAAGATGGGTTCGCCAGAGCGAAAAACGCGCCCGATGAGCGGGTCTTCGGTCTTGATCCGAAAGTTACGGGCATTCTGGTCGTCTAAGCCCTTCATCGCACGCAGATACAGCGCCTTCCCAACCGGATCGGGCAACAGCAGCAGACCCTCCTCGGCGCGAGTGAGCGTGGTGGCGGCCTCCACGATCTGGTTGAGCACTTCGCTCAATTCAAGCACGGACGAAATGGATCGCCCCAGGTTGCTCAGAATCCGGAGTTCAGCAAGCTGCTGCTGTAAGAGGCTGTCGAAGCCGATGCGGTTGGATTCTGTGGGAATATCGTCTTCGGTGAGCAGTTTTGGCCTGGGATCGCCCCCGGTAGGGATTTGCGTCTCCATGTCGCCCTGATTGTCCAGGAGCCGGGTGGAGACGTTTGTCGAACGATCCAGGACTTTTCTGACACTATCACACAGCTCAGAGTCAGTAAAGTGCCGTTGAAGCGTCTCACGACGGCCTGGAGACAACTCGTCAGAGGCATCGCCGACAATGAGGATCTGCAAACGACTGAAACCGGCATGTTTGCTGATTCGCTGAAGAAGCGTCACCCCTTCGCGATCCCGCATCTGCCCGTCCACGACAGCCAGGTCAAAACGCGCATGGTCAACCGCCAGCGCATCGCCAACGTTATAGGCGTTTTGCACGTAGTACCCGGCCCCACGTAGCACCGCCACCAGCCGATCCGCGACCTCGAAATCGTCCTCGACTACGAGAATTCGACTGGCATGAAGATCAGGAAGGAGGCCAAAGTTGTCCATCGTTAAGGTCGCTTATATTCGGGCGTTCCCTTAAAAGTTCAGTCGGGCTTGCTCAGTCGCGAACGGCGTTCGGCCAGGTCTTCGTCCACCTTTTTGGGGCTGATCTCACCCGCAGTGCCGATATTAACCGGGATATGATGCACGTCCTCTGTCCCACCTGTGTTCGGCCGGGAAGCTGGCGCCGAAGAGCCAGACGGCGAAGAAGGCGCGATCATGGCCTCGACGCGCTGGCGGGCCTCACGTAATACGTTAGCCAGCACCACACCGGGATTCTCGGACTGCTCCTCTTCAGACTTCTCTGAAGCTAGGCCACCCGCTTGCGCTCGCTCATTCTGCGCTTCACTGATCATGGCATCGAGCATATTCACCCGCTCGATCAGTTCTGACGTTGCCCGGCGATGTTCTTCCAACTCGGCCCGCCAGAAGGCGGCCTGCCGCTGTTTGCGCTGATACGATTCCGCCAGGAAACGGGCGTTGGAGTCGTCGCCGCGTCCCAGCGACTCGTCTGTCTGGCGGTCAAGTTGTGCGATCTCTTTGGAAAGGTCGTCGAGGCGTTGCTGCTGCGTGTCTTCTTCATTTAGTGCCTCTTCAATGCGAGTGCGTAGGGCCGCGACTTCCCGGTGGATGTCTTTGCCCAGGCGCTGCGAGGATACTTTGCCGGGTTCACCGGAACCATTCAAAAATTCGTTCACGCCCGCGCGCACCATCACGTTGAGTTTATCAATCAGGCTCGGCATAAGACCTCCTGCTTCAAGGTTCTCAATTCCTGGATTCTGCCAACTGGCAGGCTTCATCGCCTTCTGCTGTCGAATTCCACGCCCCGCCTTGTTGTTTGTAGCAGGAACAATAATGTGGCGACTCAGCCTGCTGCCCTTCCCACATCAAGAAACTCCCATCAACAATCGTACACGTAGAGCCATCCGTGCCGCTGACCCGGCGGGAGTTGGAGAGCGCAATTCCCCGTTCATGCGGCTGCTGGATCAGCCAGACGCGGAACTCGTCATTGGGTACATCGCTATGCGTCAGAACAATCTCGCCGTCCGTCACCAGGACAATGGCAACACAGGGAAGCATCAGCAACGCAAACCAGGCTACGAGCAAAAGGCCGCAACCGAGTCTTTTGAGCGCTTTGGGAATCCGAATCCGCAAGCAGCCTCCTTGTCAGACTGGCAAATCAAACCTAATTATAGCCGCATTATCGAAGCAAAACCCCGCGAAACTGAGACAATTCGCTCATATCTGACGCGATCCTTACTCCCTGACATAGACTCGCAGAGGGTAAGCGCCTGACAAGGGTTGATGAGTAGATGGTTGTTGGTCAGTTAGTTTCAGGTTAACTCCGCGTATACTGGCTGCAAAGATTGGTAATGAAGCGGGAGGCGCGACATGGCTAACGGCATAACTTTCTGGCAACTGGCCGGGGCTGGCGTAAGCGCTACGCTCGTTGGACTGGCGCTTATCGCCTTACGTTTTGTGGTGATGGATCCCAACTGGTACTTTTTAAAGCTGCGCTGGTGGCTCATCTTGATCGCCACGGTACCGGGCTTTTTGCTCGGCACGACGGTTCATCCAGCCGTGGCCCATAACAGTGAGGCGCTGGCCTATCAGAACAGCGGCCAGATCAGCTATGCCAGGGGCGACTACAATGCCGCCTTGAAAGCTTACGATCAGGCTGTGCGTCTCGATCCGTTGGAGGCGACTTCGTTCCGGGGCCGCGCCCTGGCCGAGATGGCCCGTGGTGATAATAAGGCGGCTTTTGGCGACTTCAGCCAGGCCATCCAGCTTGACTCGCAAGATGCTACTGCTTACTTCTATCGCGGTTTGCTACGCACGGCAGATGCGAATCCCACCCGTACTGATAACCTGGATGCGCAGATTTCCGACTTCAGCCAGGCCATACTGTTTGACCCACAGCTTGCTGAGGCCTATCAATTGCGGGGACGGGCGCTGCACCTGCGGGCACAGCACCAGGCCGCATTGGCTGATCTCGACGAAGCGATTGCATTGAATCCGCAGCTTGCAAATGTCTACCAGGATCGCGCTATCGCGCGGCGCTCGGTGGGCTATAACGATGGCGCACTGGCCGATTATCGCGAAGCGATCCAGCTTGATCCCAAAGATCCGCTGGCGTATCGGTGTGAAGGCGACCTCCAGCGAAGCACGGGTGATAACAAGGGCGCAATCGCCAGCTATAACCTGGCGCTCAAGCTCACGCCGACAGATGCTATCGCCTACTCAGGACGGGCGTACGCCCGCTATGCCCTCCACGATCTGGCAGGCGCGCTGGACGACTTCAACCTGGCACTGCAACTCGATCCGAAGTATACCGATGCGCTGTTCGGGCGGGGCTTAAGCCGCAGTTTGGCCGGACAGTATAACGGCGCGGTAAGCGATTTTGACATGACGCTCTACCTGCAACCCTCCTATCCGCAGGCCAGGGCTATTGCCGGTTATCTGACCCGGCAGGGCAGGCCGGGTTGATCTCGCTCGTGGGAAACGTCGAGAAAGGGTCGAGGGGTAGCAAGTTTTACAGCGTGAACAAATTCTGCAAGGCGTCGGCGTTGGCTGGATCGATGGCCCAGGCAGCGGGAATCTCCAGGTAGGTCGTTTTGAGCAGTTTGGCGCGTTCGACGAGCGCCTGGATACGGTCTGTGGCGTGGCTCATCATGCTCTGGCTCACCGTCAAACCGAAGGGCCAATCTTTGGACGCGCCGACGATGTAATCATAAATTCTACCGTCCTGCATCTCGTACGATTCGTACAGCGCAGGCGGCTTGAGCGGACCAGGCAGCGGGGGCGCCAGGTATGGAAACACATCGCTGAAGTCGGATTGCGCGTTAAAGAAACGCCCCGGATACCGGCGCAAACCGTAACTACCGATGGCAATCGGAATCACGCTGTTGAGCGTATCGCCAGTCCTGTCCTGCGGATCAGGCAGCGGATTTACATCGAGAGTAAATGGCGTCTTTTTGAAGGCTCCCGCGTAAATATCAATCGTTTGCTCCCAGGCATCGCTGATCGATCCCAGGTTGTAGCCGTCCACATTCCATTCTCCCAGCAGCGGCGCGTAGTGCGGTAGGTACATCTCCGCTGCCTGGAAGACCGGCCCGGAAAGGGCCACACGCACCAGCTTTGGTTCCGTGTCGAACTGGTCGCCAAGCGCTTTTACAAACTTTGTCCAGGCCGCCAACATCGCCTTATCCCAGGGCAGAGGCATAGTCACGGGCTTGCCGTAAGGCAGAGGATGCAGGCGATCCGAGGCGGGTGTAAAAGTGAACTTTTTGGCGTTTACAGGGCTGGCATATAGCCAGTCGGGGCTGCCGATGCCAGCCAGTGGCCGCAGCGCCAGCACTTTGGAGACTGCTCTCAGACGGGTCAGCGCATTCTGGATGGCATCCCAGGCCACAATGGTCTGGGACGGTTGCAGCGTTGCCCAATCAATCTGAAGCGTGACGCCGGTTAGATAAGGCACAGCCAGCAGTTCATCAGAGATCGAAACGTCGTTGGCGTCCATCAGCGCAAATAAGCCGCGCATGGATTTCGTGGCAGGCGGGAACGGGCTGGCCGTCGGCGTGAGGGTCTGGGTCTTAAATGGTGCGGCGCTGGTGCTCGACTGACTTAGAAGCGGGCTTGCCATGCCAAGCGCACTCAACAGGCTGAGGCCGAGAAATTTGCGGCGAGTTAATTGGGGCATCGGTAACTCCTGAGGTAGCTTCTAAGAACACGCCAAGTTTTTGATAATCTGACCGAAGGCGTTTTTGCTGTGAAACTATCTAAAGTCAATTCGGCTTCGATAATGCCACAATTCTCCCCACGCTACAACTGCACTCGGCGGGACGTTCATTCGGCCAGGGCATTGGATGATGGGCAGTCTGTGGTACAATGCGCGTGTTTCCCGGCAGACTCCGACGATTGGCCTGTGCTAACCTTGAGCAATCGCCGCTGGTTCTATCCGACATGCGACCAGAAAGGACTCACGCTGTGTCGAATTCCTCCTCATCGCCCGTCGTCTTCCGCGTCCAGCGAGGCGCTGTGGTGTTCATTATCCTTATCCTGGCGCTCGGCGCGCTGATCCTTGCCGCAAGCAGCAGTTCTAATTCGGGCGTTCGTGGCAACGTGAGTTACGTTGCATGGTCTAGTTCCGATAATGCCATTTATCTGGAGCATCCTGCCGATTGGGCCTTCCCAACCCCTGTTCCCACTGCCACCCTGGAAGGAACCTCACCGGCTACTACAGCGGCCACTGAAGCCACCACGGAACCCGCCACCACAGATTACAGCGTTACGGTCAATAATGACACTGCAACTCAGGTCAGCCTGTCCTTGTTGCAAACGAGCGGCCTGGACGCGATCCAAACTGAACTGGTCACCGCCAACAAATTTCACAACGACGCGCCGCTGGCCTCGCAGACTATTGTCGTCGGCAATACACGGGGAGTGGAATTCCACCAGACCCGCCATGTGGCTTCCACCATTGAGGATACCGACGCCTGGGTCGTCCCACTGGACGCCGCGCACGTCGTGGTGGCCTGGATTCAGACGACGAACTGGCGCGATGTGGAGCCGCTGTGGTCACATATGATGAGCACTCTGCGCGTTGATCGCAACGCGGGACTACGCGCGCTGGGCATCTTCACGGCTACGCCGACGCCAACCCTTGCGCCGAGCGCGACACCCGCCGGTACAGGCGCAGCCACAGCCGCTGCAACGACGGCTGCCGCCAGCGGTAACCCTTCCGGAGCCTTGGCGGCGACTCCTGCCCCGGCTGCGGTC
>DATGFK010000825.1:0-2926 GCA_035309185.1 Aggregatilineales bacterium | reverse complement strand
GAAAAACTGCGCCGGGACATTACGATTGAGATGATCATGGTAGACGATTCAGTGCCGCAATATGAAGCCGGGCTGTTACTCTCTTCACTGAGCCACCTGACCATCGGAGTACGACCCTTGATCCTGATCCACGATAGCTCTGAATTAGGTCAGACTGCCCCTTCCTACCGCGCCGAGGCCCTGGTTGCTCGTCCCCTGACCGAGAAGGCGCTCGAAAACGCGATCCGGCAAGTCGCCGATAAGATCGTACCCATCTAGCGTATCACCTTGCTGGAGACCCCAATTAGTCTGCTCAAGCCTTCGCTACTGATTGATCTCGTGCGGCAGCCGTTCCGCGCGATTCGAACGCATCGCCTGGAAACCCTGGCCGTAACCGCGATTTTTGCCCTCGCGGCACTGTTGCGGTTGGGCTGGCCGGGCGTGAACGCCTTTGGCTTCGACGAAGGCACCCTCAGTCTCATCGCATTGAATATGGCGAGGGGCGGGCGCTTCGCGGCCATCGGGATGCCCTCCTCGGTTGGCATCCCGAACCCACCCGCCGCCGCCTGGATCATGGCCGGACCGTATCTTGTCACGCCCGATCCCCTTTTTGCCACGCTGTTCGTGGGCGTCTTGAGCCTGCTGGCCGTTGTCGGCGTGTGGGCAATGGCACGTCGAGCATGGGGGGTGCCAGCGGGATTGGCCGCAGCTTTGTTCCTGGCAGCGTCACCTCAGAGCGTCTTCTACGCCCGCAACATCTGGTCACAGAATCTGCTCCCACCGCTCGCCTTACTGTGGGCATGGGCCGGTTATCGCGCAGCATCCCGTCCGGCGCGCCGTTGGGCCATCACGCTAAACGTCTTCCTGGCAGGAACGATTTTCCAGGTTCACCTTGCGGGGGCAGCCCTGGCGCTGGGAACACTGTACCTCGGCATTCGTTATTGCTGGTGGCGGCAGCTAACCTCCGTGCTGATCGGCGCGGCGCTGGCGATCCTGGCACTTGCCCCGTATGCGGTGACAGTCGCCTGTTGCAGGCCAGATGTGGCCGCGCAGTTCCGTACGCTGAGCGCGACTCCTTCCCAGACAGACCTCTCGGCGTTTGCACAAACAATTCAGCTTGGGATCGGCACGGGCTGGGCATACGTAGCAACTGGAAGGCTCGATACGCTCAGCCAGGCTATTTTCCCAGCGGCTGCAATGGCCTTGCTGTTGCCATTGGGATTGATGGCGCTGGGAAAAGAGCTTTTCCCCTCAAACAAATTGATCGTGCGCCCTGACTCCCTTGCTCCAATGACAAGTGAGGGAGAAACCGTTGGGCATCCAAATCCGCCTTCCTCGGCCATGCACTTGACGCCTCGGCCCAAACCAGATGCAAGTGACCTGGCAGCTTTAATCCTGGTATGGTTGCTCGCTACTCCACTGTTTTTTCTGAGGCACACAACGCCCGTTCTGCCGCATTACGAGTTGGCGGCGCTGCCTGCCCTGGCCCTGGCCGTGGGAGCCGCCACAAGCCTGCTGCGGGATCGACGCGGGGCGTGGCTAATCGTAGGGGCAATGGCAATCATCGCTGTAACGTGGGCTGTACAGATCGGCACGAGCCTTAACCTGGAAAGGCGAGTTGAGACGCCGGATGGGCTGGGGACGCCACTGTCCATCACGCGGGACGCAGCCTATGGCCTACCCACGCAAGCGCCTGTCCTGTTCTTCACACATGGCGATAACCCGGCCACTGACGGCGAAGCGGCTATCTTCAGCGTCTTATGGTGGAATCGCCCACACCGTATCGTGAACGGCGAAGATGTTTTGATCCTGCCGCCGGAACCAGCCTACCTTATGGCGACCCTGGCTCCTTTCCAGGCCTGGGAAGAACTGCGCGACGGCGGTTTGATCTCGAATCTGCTGACTTTTCCGCGTCGAAAGGGGGCCTTGCCCTTCGTGGCTACACCTTACGATGGTCACAGTGATCCGACAGGGTTTACGCCATTCAGCGCGCCAATTTTGCTGGACGATGGCCTCCAGCTCGAAGGCTGGCGCGCGCGACGGGTGGGCAACCGATTACGCATTTCAACCTTGTGGCGAGTCGTGTCCGTACCGGCTTCTGGTACATACCAGCAGTTCCACCATCTGAACACGTCAACCACGTTGGATGGACAACCGTTTTTGGTTTCCGACGTGCCACTATCGGCCTTCAACTGGCGTATGGGGGATCGGTTGATCGTGATGGGAGATTTCTTTCCGAAGGCAGCCAATCACTTTTGGGTTGACGTGGGGCAGTACACACTGCCCGATTTAAAACGGGCAGCGCGAATAGACGGCACGGGCGATTCAATCCGGCTCGGCCCTTTTGATTGGTCGCCCTGACGCTAATTCAGGCTTCGTAGACTTCGGCGAAGATCAGTTCGGCGTCTTTTGCAAATTGCATCAGGTCAGCGCCGGCCTCCTGACCCTGTGCCGAACGCAGGGCTTCGTCAAGGGCAGGGTAGTTGTCGAAATACAGTTCCAACAGTCGGCAGTAGGGCGAACGACCTGCCGGGTTGCCCAGCACGACACAGGCTTGCCGCCGTCGAATGCCGGGCAATTGCTCCATGAGCGCCAAATTCTGGTTATAGCGCAGTTCGAATGCATTTTCGTCAGCAGGCTGGCGATAAAGGATCGAAAGTTTGACCATTGACGCCGATCAGTCCCGGTTCCCGCTGTTCATCAGCAGGCCGATGAGCAATCCGACGACGAATACGATCCCCACGGATTGCCAAACGTTCTCGCGCACAACTTCAGTGGCTTCGTCGCTGATTTGCTCGAAGGTGTGGCCGTCAAGGTAGAGCGCGGCCTTTTCCATACTCCGTGATAACGTATGCGCGTTTCGGATCAGGTCGTCATTGGCGCTCTTGAGTGCCTCGCGCCGGATGTTTTCGGCAGCGGAAAGTAGCGAATCGGCAGCCGACTCCTT
>DATGFK010000824.1:0-3676 GCA_035309185.1 Aggregatilineales bacterium | reverse complement strand
TAGCAAGACGACAATCCCAGGATTCAGGCCGCCGAGAATAAAACCGGTTCCGATAAAGACAAAACCGCATATGAAACCGATGGCGAGGATTGGCAAGGCGATGAACAGGCTCTGGCCGAAGTACCGACCCTCTACCGGGTTATGCCACAGCCAGTTGAGATAGCGTTTGCCGTCATAGCCTTCGAGCTGGAAATAGCGCATGTAACGCCAGACTCGATACCAACCGGCGATAAACCAGGGTATTCCACAGGCTGCGATGAAGGCATACGGGGCAACCGACATGTTCAAGTCTTTCCCTTCCAAAATTCAATACGACTGTTACTTGAGCCAGTTGGCTCCAACGTGGGCGAAGTGTACCAAAAGTGGGCCAATTTGCCCTGATCCTGGCGCGGCGACAGCCTGCACACAAGCCCGTGACGTAAGTAACCGCGATTGGATGACAGCCGTTACTGGCATCCAGGCCCAATTGATCTATAGTCACAGAATTATGAACTTGTTTCCCTTTAGGTCATTCAGGTAGGTGTATATGGCTGCAACAGATCGCCGTCCGGTGCCGCGCGTTGTGAATCAAGTTTGGAGTTACCTCATTCGCCGGGGAATGGCGCCCCATAGCATGAGCCTGATCACGGTTTCTGGTCGCAAGACCGGCAAACCCTATACAGTGGTTGTCGGACTGGTCACGCAAAACGGTGAGCAATATCTCGTATCGCCCTACGGCGAGGTGAACTGGGTGCAGAATGCCCGCGCTGCCGAGAAATTGTCGGTGCGGCACGGCAAGGAAGAGTGGACAGCTCGGATCGAGGAACAATCGCCTCAGCAATCCGCGCCAGTCCTGAAGAAATATCTCAGCGAACATCCCGTCACGCGCCCATACTTTGAGATCGGCTCCGCCGCGCCTGTGGAAGCCTTTGAAGGGGAAGCTCCCCGCCACCCCGTTTTCCTACTCCACCGGATTTGAGCTATCCTATCATCACTTCTCACCGTGAAAGGCAACCCTGTGGACACAACACCGCTGGCGATCAAGATCATGTCGATCCGTGCCATTGAGACAAAAGCCTTTCGGATAGGCGTCAACTGTTACCTGCTGGAGACTGGCCTGGGTTACGTTCTGATTGACTCGGGCTGGTCTGCCGCACGCTCCGATCTAGACACAGAACTCCTGAACGCGGGCTGCAAACCCGGAATGCTTTCGTTGATCATCCAGACCCACGGAGACCTGGATCACGCAGGCAATGCCGCCTACCTGCGCAACAAGCACGCGGCGAAGATCGCCATCCACGAAGCCGATGCGGGCATGGTCGAACGGGGAGATATGAGCTGGAACCGGAAAGCCAATCCTTTAGTCAGGATTCTCTTCTCATTGCCACCGGGCAGGTTAAGCAAAGAAGACAGGTTTTCACCCGATATATTGCTTGCGAATGAGACCGACCTGGCTGGCTATGGCCTTGACGCAAGAGTCGTGTACCTCCCCGGTCACTCGAAGGGTTCCATCGGCATTCTGACCACAAAAGGCGACCTGTTTTGTGGCGACCTGCTGACCAACACAGGCAAGCCAGCGCTGAATTCGATTATGGACGACAAAGGAGCCGGGGCGGCCAGCCTGGAGAAGGTGCGGTCTCTCGGAGTACGCACCATCCACCCCGGACATGGCAAATCATTTCCAGCCGACCTATTGCCGGACGCTCCCACAAAGTAGCGGTACGATTTTTTGGGTCGGCACTGCTCTTCTACGCTTTACGCCGAATGACTTCCAGGCCGCCCATGTAAGGCCGTATGGCATTTGGCACGACGACGCTGCCATCGGCCTGCTGATAATTTTCCAGGATGGCGATGATGGTGCGTGGCAGGGCTAGGCCCGATCCGTTGAGCGTATGGACGTATTCCGCCTTCGCGCCAGGAGCAGGACGATAGCGGATCTGAGCGCGGCGGGCCTGGAACGCTTCACAATTGCTGCACGAACTGACTTCAAGCCATTCCTGGCAGCCCGGCGCCCACATTTCCAGGTCGTATTTCTTGGCGGCGGCAAAGCCCAGGTCGCCCGTGACCTGCTCCACACGGCGGAAGGGGATTTTCAGGGCGCGGCATACGTCTGAGGCCGCTTCGACCAGGGATTCCAGTTCGGCGTAGCTGGTTTCGGGCGTAGTCAATTTGTACATCTCGACCTTCTGGAACTGGTGTACACGCTTGATGCCGCGTACGTCGCGCCCGGCGCTGGTCTGTTCGCGCCGCCAGCAGGGCGTATTGGCAACGTAGTACAGCGGCAATTGATCCGCTTCGAGAATTTCGTCGCGGTGTAAGTTGGTGAGCGACACTTCCGCCGTCGGCAGCAGGCACAGTTCGGCGTCGGTATCCTGGTACACCACGTCCTTGAACTTGGGGAACTGCGCTGCCCCGTACATCATTTCCGGCTTGACCAGGAACGGTGTGTAGAATTCGGTAAAGCCGTGCTGCTGGGTGTGCATATCCAGGTAGAAATTGATCAGCGCCCGCTGCAAACGCGCACCCATGCCCTTCAGAACGTAAAAGCGCGTCCCGGAAAGCTTCACACCCCGGTCAAAGTCAATAATGTCCAGTTCCGGCCCCAGTTCCCAGTGCGGTTTCGGCGTGAAGTCGAACTGGCGCAGTTCGCCGTGGTGCGGGTAGATAGTATTCTCGGCGTCGCTGGCCCCAAACTTCACACTGGGGTGCGGCAGATTGGGAATCCACAGCATATTTTCGTGCAATTCCGGCTCGATCTGCGCGATCTGCTTGTCGAGGCCGTCTTTGCCTTCGCCCATTGCCCGCAGCGCGTTGCTCAGGCGATCCAGCGCGGCTTTAGCCTCTTCTTCAGTGTAGGCTTTGCCTTCGGCGGGCGGATTGTTCAACACGTCAAGCGCTTTCGCGTAATCCTCAGCCTGGATTGCCTCAATAGCCAGATCTGCCGCCTGGCCCTTGCGCGAAGGGCCGAGTGATTTGTCGCCGCGCAATCGGCCCACCGCCTTGTTCAGTTTGTTGCGCTCGGCCTGTAGCGTTTCGGATTGGGTCAGGAGCGCCCGGCGCTTTTGATCCAGAGCCAGGATCGTGTCAACGCGCTTGATGGCGGGTTCGTCCTGCAACCTGGCAATCTGCTCTTTGACCCAGTCAGGTTTCTCTCGAATCAGGGCGATGTCAATCATTCAAAGGCTTCCTTTGTAGGGTAAGGCTTTCTGGCATTCTTCATAGCACAGCCGGGGGTTTCATCTCTCGGCCATCGGCATCGTTCGGTTGAGTCGGAGGCTGTACTGGCTCATCCGGCCAGCGCGGGCCGCGTCTGAAGTCGGCACGGATGCGCGCCGCCGCCAGGACCAGTCCGACAATAATACAGACAATAACCAGCACGTCAAACACGCGCGGAGTCAAAAAGGACATACTTTGCTTTCGCCTCCATTTTGGGCAATACAGGATCAACGCGGACGCAGACCGTCAAGCAGCCGTGTGACAGATTCCTGAATTATAACATTGACCCCGTCCGGCTCAACGGTCACCATGGGCATCTGGTTCTCCAGGAGCAGCATGGTGAGGCCGTGAAATAGCGACCACATGACCAGTACCAGCTTTTGGGGGTCGTCCTGGACAAATCTGCCTGCGGCCTGTTCGTCCTGGATCACCTCCAACAGGACGTTGAAAGCAGATTTTGAGGCGGCGTGGAGGGCATCAT
>DATGFK010000823.1:0-3388 GCA_035309185.1 Aggregatilineales bacterium | reverse complement strand
ATTGATGGCGGCGTCGGTCTGGATGATGGAGGGGTTGCGGAACTGCTGATTGGCGGAGGTCTGGGTGCGGCCCGTCGCGCTGATGACGCCCGTGGTCATCGAGTTGGTCAGGCCAAATGGGTTGCCGATGGCAATCACGCGCTGTCCGACTTGAAGTGCAGACGAATCGCCAAGCGTCAGTGGAGTCAGATGGTCGCTCGAAACGGTAACCTTAATCACGGCCAGATCGCTGTAGGCGTCGGTGCCCACGATTTTGGCGGGCGCCGTATAGCCATCGTAAAACGTCACGGTGATTGATTTGGCCCCGTCTACAACGTGATTGTTGGTCACTATGTCACCGTTGGTGTCAATCACAAAACCCGATCCGCTGGCAACCACATCGCCACTTTCCTGGTTCGAGATCTCAATGTTGACAACCGCAGGGTCCATCCGCTGGTAAATGTTGATAAACACCTGCTCAGCAGCTTCGGCCTGGGTGACAAGCTCAGTTGATACTGCGGTAGCAGTGGGCGCAAGAGAGAGCGGTGAAGACCCGGCTATGGCGGGCGATCCCGTCATGCCGAGGATCAACGCACACAACAAAAGACCTCCCGACAACGCGATCAAAATCTTGCCGGGGCTAGGACGATTCCACTTCATAGATTGCTCCTACGCGGTTCTTGGGTTTGCCAGTTTTCTGCTCAGGACGTTCAAATCACACCAAAGTTTGGAACAGCGCCCAGGCAGAGACGAATATGTAATATTAAGTATAGGATAACGCCGTGCAAAACATCAAAAGGATCAAAAAATCCGCGTCAAAGGGGAATAGGGATCGTGACGACGAAGGTCGTACCAACCTTGAGCTTGCTCTGGAAGGCGATTGTACCGCCATGCGCTTCTACATTGCTCTTAACGATTGCCAGGCCCAGGCCTGTCCCCTGGAAACTGCGCGCGTTGCTGGCCCTGTGAAAAGCCTGAAAAAGCCGATCTTGCTCGTTGTCAGGGATACCCATACCCTGGTCAGTGACCCGAAACACAACTATCTGGGTGTCCCCCGAAAGCTCAAGGCGGATCTCGCCCCCACCCGGCGAATATTTCACGGCGTTGGACAACAAGTTAAGCAAGACATGGCGCAGCAGCCGTTTATCCAGGTTTGTTTGTTTGAGCGGATTGCTGTTGGAAAAGACAAATTGATGTTTGCCTTTATCGGTGCCTTCAACAGCTTCAAAGAGATCCCTAAAAAATGCCTCAACGTCGATCATCTCTGGCTGAAACTCGATTTTGCCCGATTGCGCCCTGTTGTAGTCGAGTACGTCGTCCAGCATGTCAATCATAAGCTGAACCTCTTTTTGAATCTCCTCCAGGTGCTTCACGCGCTTCTCAGCCGAGAGCCGCTC
Source organism: Aggregatilineales bacterium (assembly GCA_035309185.1). GTDB lineage: Bacteria > Chloroflexota > Anaerolineae > Aggregatilineales > UBA2796 > DATGFK01. The sequence goes on along the minus strand of DATGFK010000823.1, from coordinate 2,012 downwards.
GTGGTAATTGTGCATGATGTCGGTTGCACTCAGAATTACGGTCAGCGGAGTGCGAAACTCGTGGGAAACTATCGAGATGAAGTTCTCCTTCAGGTGCAGGAGTTCTTTCTCCTTGTCCAGTTCGACCCGAAGCAATTCCGCCTTCAAAAGGTCGGCCTGGGCCTGTTTGCGCTCGGTAATATCGAGTAAGAACGTGAGCATACCTTGCTCTCTGCCCAGGTCAATTAGTTGTGAGGATATGAGTGCATCGCGTAGCTCACCAGACTTCGTCTTGAAGGGTCTTTCGGCGGCTTCAATGCCTCCACCTGAGCGCAACATATCTATGGTCTCTGGCTGATGAAGTGGCGTCGGCCAGATGTCCAGTTCTTGCGCGGTATATCCCAGCACCTCAGAGCGTTCGTAGCCGATGATGCGCAGGTAGCTTTCATTGGCATCCAGGATCAGGCCGCTCTCAAGCTGAGTGATGGAGATACCGATGAGGCTGGAATGAAAAACCTGCGAGAATCGAATTTCGGACTGCAATAACGCCTTGACCGCCTCTTTTTGCTCGGAGATGTCGGTCACGGCGCGCAGCACGCCGATCAATTGCCCGTTGCCGTCCAGGAGGGGAGACGCATTGATCGCTGCCCAGAACAGATCGCCATTCTTGCGTTTGATACGCTGCTCATAGTGCTGGGCCATGCCATCGGCCAATTTCTTGCCTTGAAACGTCGCCGCACTCCAGTCTTCGGCGGGCAGCAGCACTTCGAAAAAAGGTTGCCCAACGATGTCTTCCGAGCGAACGCCACACAGTTCTTCCATGCGTGGGTTCACGTACTCGATACGGTTCTCCAGGTCGGTAATAATCAATCCTTCGCCGAGACATTCGACGAAAGTGCGGAAGCGGTTTTCTACCTGCTGTTTTTCTTCCAGCAACTTGCGCTGCCGGATGACCTGCTTGATGGCTTCACCCAGACGCACCAGCCTATCTTTGAGGACATAATCACTCGCTCCCGCCTTCATCGCGGCGACAGCCACTTCCTCGCCGATGCTGCCTGATACGACAATAAAGGGGATGTCCAAGCCGCGTTCTTTGAGCAGTTCCAGCGCGCGATTGGCGTTGAACTGCGGCATAGAGAAATCGGCCAGGATCAGGTCAAGGGACGAGTTCAGGGAAGCCAGGTAATCTCCCTCGGTTTCCACACGCTTTGTATGCGGGTCGAATCCGGCCTGTATGAGTTCGTCAATTACCAGTTCGGCGTCCATTGGGTTGTCTTCGAGGATGAGGACATCTAGTGGGATGTTGGCTGCCATAAAACCCTATCTCGGTATACCCAATCTGTGCGACAAATTCCCCAAAATCATCGGCCCCTTACGGCATCCCAGGCAACTGGTTCAGCAAAAGCCAGTAGAAACCGAGTTGCCGCACGGCCTCGTTGAACTGCTCAAAGTCTACAGGCTTAACAATATAGCTGTTGACTCCCAGCTTGTAACTTTCAACGATGTCACGCTCTTGCCGGGACGTGGTGAGGACAACCACCGGCACAAAGCGGGTTCGCGGGTCGCTGCGCATTTTTGCGAGAACTTCCAGACCGGTTACTTTGGGTAGCTTCAAATCGAGCAGAACCAGGCGCGGCTGGTGATTGATATTCCGGTGGCTGTAACTGCCCTGAGCAAACAGAAAGTCCAGCGCTTCAGCGCCATCGCGCACCACCTCAATCTGGTTGGCTAGCTTGTTTTCGCGAAGGGCATCCAGTGTCAATTCCATATCGTTGGGGTTGTCTTCCACCAACAATATTTCCACGCCATTTGGTTGAAGTACGTCAGCCAAGTTCCTTTTTGTCCTCCTCACTCTGCCCCGTTTCCTTGAAGTTGCCGCCTAATGTAAAGTAGAATGTCGCGCCCTGGTCAAGCGCGCCTTCTGCCCAAATCCGTCCGCCATGCCGCTGAATAATGCGTTCTACAGTCGCAAGACCCACACCGGTACCCTCGAAATCCTCGGCACGGTGCAGCCGTTGAAAGACGCCAAACAA
>DATGFK010000822.1:0-3521 GCA_035309185.1 Aggregatilineales bacterium | reverse complement strand
CCAGCCTGAACAACCCGAACATGATGCTCGACCTTCGCGTACCGAAGAATCAGCAGTACGAACAGGTCATCGTTGACCAGGTGCTCAGTTCGTTCATCGCTGGCGAGTATAAGTCGTCCGCGGACGCCGCTTCTGACCTGTACGACAAATGGGAAGCGCTGACCAACCAGCTTGGACGTGACACGCAAAAGACGGCCTACATCGCCACGTTGGGCGTCCAAAAGTAAGAACGAGTAAGATCGGTAAAATGATAGAGTCGTAAAGGGTTTTGGCACAGTTTCCCGCCTTCACTGGCAAAAACTGTGCCACTTTTCACAAAAGCTTAGAAAATTCAGATTGAGGTTTTTATGCAGGCCCGAGAAGACGGACAACCCGGCACACCAACTTTGGCCCAACCTGAGCGTCGCAATGCCATGACTTTGACCTCTGGATTGGCCCGACGCCTCAACACATGGTGGCAAAACTCGCCAAAGACGACGTTATTGATGCCTGCGGTACTGGTTGTATTGCTGCTATCTATTTTTCCCTTGATTGTTTCCTTAGGCCTGGCCTTTTACCAGGTCAACTTTGTTAAAGGCGGCATTCAGTTCAAATTTGTCGGGACAGACAATTTCGGAAGGCTTCTGAGTTCTGATCCCACCATCGGGCTTTATCAGCGCGAGTTCCTGGGCAGATTCGGCGAATTGTCGTTGATCCAATGGGTGATTTTGGCCGCCTTTGTCGGCGTGATGCTGTACATGATGTATCAGTACGTGACCAGCAGGCGACGCAAAACGTTCGGCGTTATTTTGCGTACCATCGCCATCCTGTTTGCCACTGCTCTGGCCTACCTCGTTCTGACCACCTTGAGCGAGGATGGCCTTCCGGGATCACTCGTAGTAACCCTAATTTTTGTAGGGGCATCCGTAACCTTCGAGTATATGTTGGGTCTCGGCCTGGCCCTGTTGGTCACCCAGGAACTGCCCGGTAAGCGCTTCTTCCGGGTGCTCTTTCTACTCCCCATGATGATCACCCCTGTGGGTATCGGCTTCCTATTCCGAATGTTGACGGACACGTTGATGGGGCCACTCGCTCCGGCCTGGGTTGCACTGGGCTTAGCCAATTTTTCGTGGTCCAGCACCGGCGCAGGGGCGCGCATTGCCGTCCTCATCGGCAATATCTGGGAATGGACGCCTTTCATGTTCATCATCCTGCTGGCGGCCCTGGAAGGCACATCGCGCGAACAGATCGAAGCATCCCTGGTAGACGGCGCTAATCGCTTTCAACTGTTTCGCTACATTATCTTTCCGGCGATCATGCCTGCCAGTACGACTCTGCTCCTGATCCGCATGATCGAAGAGTTCAAAATCATAGACATGCCCAACATTCTCACGGGCGGGGGGCCGGGCACAGCCACGGAATCGGTGACTTTGCACGCCTATACCCTGTGGCGCACGCTTGACCTGGGAACTTCTGCGGCCCTGGCCTACTTACTACTTGTGGTTGTGACCTTTATCGCCGTCGTCTACGTCAATAGCATCCGTAGGCGCTTACTGGGAGACAATGTGCAATGATTAGTCGATTCTTTGGCACGTCGAACCCATTTCGCCTTTCCCCAGGTTGGAAGATCGTTTCTTACGTTATCCTGGGCCTGTGGTCAATTGTTATCCTGTTCCCACTCTATTGGCTACTGATCACCGCGTTCAAGGCACCCGAAGATGTGGCGAACGGGCCGAAATACATCCCATTCGTTGACTTTCAGCCGACCACGGCACAGTGGACAGAATTACTGGCCGATCCCTCAGCCGGTCAAATCGCAAATCGTCCCTACTACAACACCTTTGTAGTTGGGACGACGAGTGCTTTTTTGTCACTCGTAGTAGGTTCGTCAGCGGCTTATGCGCTGGTGCGCTTCCGCTATCGCGTGAAGGTGGGAGTTATCTTCACCATTATAGGCTGTGTGATCCTCGGCATTGTTCTACTGAGCCTGGGTCTGCCCTGGGCATTGGCACTGGTCATTGCAGTATCCGTTTTCGTATTTCTCACGCAGACAATCGGGCGGCGTTTCAAACGAGCGATGGGCAATAACGACATTTCGTTCTGGCTAATATCTCAACGTATGCTGCCACCGGTTGCCGTCATCATTCCAATCTACATCCTGTTTCAGCGCCTTCACCTGCTCGATACGCAGATCGGCCTGATCATCGCCTATTGCGGGGCGAATCTGCCACTGGCCGTCTGGTTCATGCGGGACTTCTTTGAAACCATTCCCCTTGAATTGGAGGAAAGCGCGTTCATTGACGGCGCGACACGCTATCAGGCACTGGTACATATCATCATACCGCTTTCGATGCCGGGTCTGGTGGCTACCTACCTGATCACGCTGGTTTTTGCCTGGAATGAGTATACAATCGCACTGTTCCTGTCCGAAACGAATGCGCAGACGATGCCGCTCCTGGTCGTGGCGCAGAATGCAACGCGCGGCCCGCAGTGGTGGAATATCTCCATCCTGGTGCTGTTGATGATCGTACCAATCATCGTCATAGCCATTTTCCTGGAGCGATACATTGCCAAGGGACTGCTGATCGGCGCAGTCAAGGCCTGAGGAGACGCGCTGCTCGTGCTATCGCGCCGATGGAAATTAGCGTTTTTGGCTCCGCTGGCATTTATCCTGGCTGTCTTTTTGATCGGCCCTGCGCTGTTTGGTCTGGCAGCCAGTTTCACAAATTACGAGCCGTTCCAGAAAATAAACCTGCAATTTGTAGGGATTGAAAATTACTCACGGGTCATCCAGGACAGCGATTTTCAGGCTTCTGTCCGTAACGTCGCCATTTTGACAATCGGTTCCGTCCTGGCGGAACTCAGCCTGGGCGTGGCGATTGCTTACGCACTGCGAGAGCCTTTTCGCGGGCGCAATCTGCTACGTCTCGTTCTGCTGATCCCCTGGCTGGTCAGTCCGGTTGCTAACGGTGTCATGTGGCACTTCATATTCGACACCGAAAAGGGGATCGTCAATTACTGGCCCGCCCTTCTGGGGCTACCTCGCCCACCGTCGCCCCTCAGTTCTGGGCTGGCATTGATCACGATGATCGGCGTGGAAGTGTGGCGCACAACGCCACTGGTCAGTTTTTTGGTTCTTCCAGGGTTGTTGGGCATTCCTCGCGCCCAGTGGGATCAGGCGGACATTGAGGGCCTGCCGTTCATTCTGCGCATCCGCCACATTGTCGTGCCGCGCCTGCGCCTGCTGCTGCTGACGATTACACTGCTGTTGGTTGGCAATGCGCTGGGAACGTCGGAAAGTGTTTTGATTTTGACCGGCGGCGGGCCGGGTTCGGAGACGATAACTCCGGGGCTGTATAGTTACCGGCAGGCCACCCAGGCCTTTGACTGGCAGGCAGGCGCAACCTCGGCCTGGCTGATTGCTGGAGCGATCCTGATTGTCGGCGCGCTATATGTGACACAATTCCAACGGGAAGCGAACCGATGATGGCGGCGGGCCGAACGCGACGGCAGGCTTTAGCTTTCTTCCCGATTTCCCGTCG
>DATGFK010000821.1:0-3932 GCA_035309185.1 Aggregatilineales bacterium | reverse complement strand
ATAGCGCCGCACGACTCGCACAGGAAAATCACGGCGGCGCAGGGGAGCGTGCAGTGGATTGTGATGAGCAACCGTCGTCACGCCAGAATGCAAGTTCTTCAGCCCTCCGGCCCGGCAGCGTTGATCGAGCGGCTGCGTGCGAAGCGACAGATAGGGTTCCTGGTCGAGTCGCGGGGCGAAATCGAGGCTCCAGTCACGTGCGTTCTCGTAGACTTCTCGAAACTTGCTGCGGGGAAAGTGGTTCAGTTCGAGGTGATCGTGGGCGTTGATCAGTCCCGGATAGACGATGCAGCCGTTCAGATCTTCCACGTTGTCGCCTCGCGCAGGGGGGTGATCCACGGATAGAATGCGCGGCTCGTCAAAGCGGAGGGTTGTTTGTCGCGGCCCGCCAAGGTCGGCGGGTAGGACGATCAGCGCGTTAATGAATGCGGTTGGCATAGAAGCGTCAGAAAGCGCTCAAAATCCCGTTGTTTCGGGGCGGCGATAATGGATGGCACGCTGCAACGCTTTGAGTTCGTAGGGCCACTGGTAAAATTTCAGCTTGTAGCGCCAACCCGATAGCGCCCGCAGCAGCCCTTTCATGGCGCTGTTCTGGAGACGCAAGTCGGTGACGGTCGGGTAGTAGGCGTTTATGACGGACTCGAAGTTGCGCACGCGCTTCCGCGCATCGTCTTTGAACCAGGGCGTACCCGGATCGCGGCGCAGGGCGAAGGTCGCCCAATCGTCGCCCGCCCATTCTTCCAGCGTTTCCGGGAACTTGAAGCCGAGCCGCACCGCCTCATCGAACAATTCGCTGTTTTCCTGGGGAACCGGCGTATAGATGTATAGGACGAGTTCCGTAGCCGGGTTGATGCGCTTCAGCTTGCGGATAAAGTCGAGGCTGGCCTCGATGTCGGCCATTGGGTCGGGCGGATTGCCCAGCACAAACGACAATTCGGGGACGATGCCCAGGCGCTTCATACGTTCGACGACGGCAAGCGTTTGCGCTATGCCGCTCTTGCCGCCCTTGTTCATGCGTTCCAGCACCTCGTCGGAGCCGCTTTCGGCGCCCATGAAGATCATCGTCGCACCGCTGGCCTTCATCTTCTGCCAGGTCTCGTCCTGGTAGGACATCAACGTATCCACGCGGCCCAGGCCCCACCAGCGCATTCCCAAATCCTTGATCCTGTCGCTGAAATCGGCCACGCGATCCTCGTTGACGAAGAAATCCATGTCGTGGAATTCAATGGCATCCGCGCGATAGCGATCATGCAAATGAGTCACGATTGCCGCCATGCGCGTTGCTGATTCCGGCAGCCAGCGACGCTTGCTCAGGGCGACCACCGCGCAGAAATTGCAGGCAAATGGACAGCCAAAGCTCGTATTGTGATTGTAAACAGCTTGCCCCAGATAGTTGTGTCCCCGGTAGCGATCCATATCCAGGCGGTGATAGGGCAGCCAGGGCAGATTGTCCAGCGGAACGGGCAGTGCCCGCGCGTTCGTCTGAATTTCGCCATGCGCGTCCAGGTACGACAGGCTCGGCACGTCGGCCAGCGACCCGCCCCGGTGCAGCGTATCTACCAGTTTGCGAAAAGGCGCTTCGCCCTGTCCTTCAATGCAGTAATCTACGATGCCACTCCGTAAGCAAACGTCAGCGTGCTGCGTGGGGAAGTACCCGCCCCACAGGATCTTCAGCCCTGGCAGTGCAGCTTTGATTCGCTTGCAGACCGGCACAGCCTGGACAAGTTGCGGCCCCGGCATGACCGACACGGCCAGCATTTGCGCACCCGTAGCCTCAGCCCGCTCGATCACGGCGCTGGCCGGGTCAGCAATCAGGTTGCCGTCAATGAACTCGACTTCGTAGTCCGCTTCGATGACGGCGGCGACGGCCAGCAGCGACAGCGGCAGGCGCTGCTTGCCGGGCGATGTACTGCGTGGGTTATAAAACAGCACGGTAGACCGGGAGGAATTTATGGTTGCCATAGAAAAGTTCTCAAAGTGAGTCGAAGGATAAGGATAATTTCGTCAAGGCTTATACGTTCAATTCCGGCGATTTGGATGCAGATGGGTGAGGTGTATTTTGGTGCAGGCAACTATACTCAATATCTAATTTTCTTGCTTGTGTGGAAGAAAAGCGCCGGGAGTGGATCACGCGATCCACTCCCGGCGTTCGGCCTGAACTTTCAGCAGCGGCTATCTAATTGAGGGCTGATCATTCTGGGTTGGGAGAAACGGGCGACCACACAGGGTCGCCCCTACATCAAACGCCTTCGTAGGGGAGGCCCTGCGTGGCCTCCCGCCTAGAAGCCACAACCGTGAAGATCAATCCGAATGATGACCACGTCTCATCTATTTTATGCCCGCCGGGCTGCATTCGACGTTGATTACGTCGCCCGGTTCTCCAAAAGGCACGACGTTGCCCGCGAATGGTACACCGTTGACCCTGAGCGAGAGCGGCCCACCATCGTTGTTCCGCACGCTGATCCGGTATTCCGTCCCGCGACACTTGCGCACCATCGTGTAATCCGACAGCTCGGCGCTCATGCAGGGCTGGATCAAAAGTCCATTGTGTTCGGGCCGGATGCCCAGGATGTACTGCGAGATGGCGACAAAGTTCCAGGCCGCCGTGCCGGTCAGCCAGGAATTCTTGGCTTCGCCGTGGCGTACCGCGTCCTTCCCGGCCACCATTTGCGAATAGACGTAAGGTTCCATGCGGTGGATCTCGCTGATGTCTTCCAGGTAGGCGGGCGCGATCTTGCGGTAGTACGCTAATGCCTGATCGGAGCGGCCCAGCACTGTCTCGGCGATCATGATCCAGGGGTTATTGTGACAGAAGACCCCCGCGTTCTCCTTGTATCCAGGCGGGTAGGATGAGACCTCGCCCAGTTCCAGGTGATAGCGCGTATAGGCTGGGTTGAGCAGCACGATCCCGTATTTCGTATCCAGGCGCTCTTTGACGGAGTCCAGCGCCTTTTGCGCGAAGCCGCTTTCCACGCCGATCCCGGCCATAACGCAGAAGCCCTGCGATTCGATGAAAATCTGGCCCTCTTCGTTTTCCCGGCTGCCGATCTTTTTGCCATAGAAATCATAAGCGCGCAGGAACCAGGCGTCGTCAACGCCATGTTCCATGACGGTGTGCCGCATCTGCTCGACATGGCGGGCTGCCTCCCGCGCTTTTTCGTCGTAGCCCAGCCAATCGCAAAGCTTGACGTACTCGTCACCGATAAAGACGAACATCCCGGCGATCAGCACCGACTCGGCAGTTCGCCCTTGCTGGTTGCTGGTGGTCTGGAATGATTCGTCGGGCTGGCTGGAAAAACAGTTCAAGTTGAGGCAGTCGTTCCAGTCGGCGCGGCCAATCAGCGGCAATTTGTGCGGGCCGAGGTTGTTGACGACGTGATAGAAAGATCGCTCCAGGTGCTCGAACAGGCCGACGCAGTTGGCGGGGTTGTTGTCAAAAGGAACCTGCTCCTTGAGGATGTCATAGTCGCCAGTCTCTTTGACGTAGGCGGCCACAGCCAGGATCAGCCACAGCGGATCGTCGTTGAAGCCGCTGCCGATGTCGTGGTTGCCCCGTTTGGTTAGAGGCTGGTACTGGTGGTAGGCGCTGCCGTCGGGGAACTGCGTAGAAGCCAGGTCAATGATGCGCTGCCTGGCCCGCTCCGGAATCTGATGAACCACGCTGAGTAAGTCCTGGTTGGAGTCGCGGAAGCCCATCCCACGCCCGATCCCGCTCTCGAAGTACGAGGCGCTGCGGGACATATTGAAGGTCGTCATGCACTGGTACTGGTTCCAGATGTTGACCATCCGGTTTAGCTTTTCGTCGGAGGTTTGCACCGTGTAGGCTGAAAGCAGGTCTGACCAGTAAGCTTTCAGGTCATCCAGCGCCTTTTGAATCTGCAAGGGGGTTGAAAACGCGCCGATCATTTCCCGCGCGTGGATTTTGTTGATCA
>DATGFK010000820.1:0-5340 GCA_035309185.1 Aggregatilineales bacterium | reverse complement strand
ATCTGCGCCTTTCCTTCATAATGATTGAGTAGTGCAATCGCTTCGTCCACTGACTGCGCTACGTGATAATGTGACCAGAGTTTCACGCCTTTACGCCTCCCAGCCAGTCATGGGCGGCGTACAGCGCTTTTCGCCCGGCAGCACTCCGAGCGCCAATCCAGAGGATGTCCGGATCGACTGTACACCAGTAACCTAAAAACATAGTATCATGGTAAGGTATCTGCACGCAACTGGCGATTGTCATTTTTGCCAGGGCTGTGTCATGCAGGTTAATTTTCGGCGGTCCATCAAATGCTGCACCAGATCAGTTCTACCTTCGTTCGCCGCCTCGATTTTTTCATACCGCTGATTGCGGCAGTGTTGGCAGTCCTTGTTGCGCTAACCATTGGCGCGGTTTTTCTCATTGTACTGGGCGCAGACGTGTCTCAGGTCTACGGCAAACTGATCAGTGGTGCCTTGGGTAGCACGTATAGCCTGACACAAACGATTGGTAAGGCCACGCCGCTGCTCCTTGTGGCCTTGGGAATCTGCATTGCCTTCCGGTGCAACGTCCTGAACATCGGCGTCGAAGGACAGGTCATCGTTGGCGGACTGGCAAGCACCGCTGCGGCCCTGGCCTTTCCGAGTCTGCCCAGCCCTTTGTTAATTGTTTTGAGCCTCCTGGCAGGCTTCGCAGCGGGCGCAGTCTGGGCAGGTATTCCGGGAATATTGAAAGCCTGGAACGGGGTCAATGAGATTCTCAGCACGATCATGATGAACCAGGTTGCCACCTATTTGCTGATCGTGCTGCTGACCGGGCCAATGAAGGACGCTACTGCCGATTCCACTGCTGCCAACATCATCCAGACGGCGCGGATTCCTGAACAGGCGTGGCTGCCAGCCATCGTTGCCCGTACGCCCTTCCACCTGGGAGCCATCCTGGCCGTGATCGCCGCAGGTCTCGTATTCTTTTTTTTGTGGCGAACCGTTGCTGGCTATCGCATCCGGGCTGTGGGCGCGAACCCCAAAGCTGCCGCCTATGCCGGAATTTCCGTCAAGCGCATCACGTTGCTGGCGATGTTGCTCAGTGGCGGCCTGGCCGGACTGGCGGGTGGCGTTGAAGTGCTGGGCGTAACCCACCGCGCCCTCCAGGATTTTACGACAGGTTACGGCTTTTCAGGGATCGTGGTCGCCCTCTTCGGCGGCCTGCATCCCCTGGCTGCTATTCCGGCCTCGCTCATTTTCGGCGGCCTGCTCGTCAGTGGCAGCAAACTGCAATCGGTGGGCGTGAGTTCGGCAATGGTCACGGTGCTGCAAGGACTGATCGTGTTGTGCGTGGTGGGCAGCAACGAATTGGTTCGGCGCTGGCGGCAGCGCCCGCATAACGATTCTCGCGCGCCCGAAGCGGAAAACCTACCCATTAAAGAACCACAGGCTCAGGAAGGATTCGGCAGATGAGCGACTCGTCACTGGTACTGATCGCGGCGCAGGGCGTTTCCGCCTGTGCTTCTTACTTGTACGCAGGACTTGGCGAAGCGGTGGGACAGCGTGCGGGCATTTACAACCTGGGTGTGGATGGCGTGATGCTCATGGGCGCGTTCTCGGCCTTTTATGCCGTGTTTGTCGGCCAATCGCCGCTGGTCGGAGTGGCAGTGGCCGCGCTGGTAGGCGCGAGCATGGGATTGCTGATGGCCTTCCTCAGTGTGACGTTGAAGTCGGAACAGGGCATCAGCGGGATCGGGCTGTACATGCTGGGACTCGGCCTGTCCACGCTGTTGTTCAACGCACTTGTTCAAACGCCGCGTCCGGTTGCAGATGGCTTTGTCAAAGTGGCCCTTCCGCTTCTGAGCAGCATTCCCATTCTCGGCCCTGTCTTTTTTAACCAGAATCCGCTGGTGTACGGGGCACTTTTGCTTGCCCCGCTGACGTGGTTTATCCTGAACAAAACAAAACTGGGCCTGAACATCCGCGCCGTGGGCCAAAACCCGCAGGCCGCCGACGCAATGGGCGTCAATGTCGTACTGGTACGCTATTTTGCCGTTATCTTCGGCAGCGCGATGGCGGGCGTCGCTGGCGCGTCATTGTCCATCGCGCAGACCAACATCTTCCAGCAAAATATGACCAACGGAATTGGCTTTATCGCCGTCGCGCTCGTCTATTTTGGCGGCTGGTCGGCCTGGGGTATCCTGGGAGGGGCACTGCTGTTCAGCCTTGTGACGACCCTGCAACTGTGGGTACAGACTCTTGGCATCGCTGTGTCGCCCAGCCTGGTCAGTATGCTGCCCAGCGTTGTGACCATCGGCGCGCTGGCAATTGCAGCTCGTTTTTACCGGGCACAGACCCCATCCGCTTTAGGTGTCCCATACCGCCGGGATGAAAACTGATTCGACGGGCTGGGTTTGGGCAACTTGCCTGCTTACAATCGTGACAAATAACAATTGCGCTATTTATCGCTATGCCTTAGAGTGCTTTAGAAGCGCTGTGTGGCGCAAAGTATGATTTTACGGTCAATCCCATAGGAGGCATATAAGTATGACTAAGCGCTATTTAGGACTGAGCCTGACGTTCCTGGTGATGTTCGCGCTCGCTACCGTCAGCAGCGGATCGGCGGCGGCGCTCCAGGCAACGGCAGCGCCTACCATGCCTGCCATCACCAAGCAGATCAAAATCGCCCTGATCGCGCCGAGCGCCAAGAATGACCTGGCCTGGACGCAAAGCATGTATGACGCCCTGGTCGCCGTCCAAAAGGAAGCTGGCGGGAAGGACAAACTCGACTTCACGGTCTCGGAGAATCTGTACCAGGTTCCCGATGCCGCCGCAGCCATGCGAGACTATGCCACACAGGGTTACGACATTGTGATCGCCCACGGGACACAGTACGGCGCTTCGATGTTTGATGTGGCGAAGGACTTTTCCGACGTGTCGTTTGCCTGGGGTACGGCGACTGATACTGGCGCCGGGCAGGGCCTCAAAAATGTGTTCGCCTATGAAGCCCGCGCCGAAGAGGGCGGTTACGTAAACGGTGTGATGGCTTCGCTGCTCACGAAATCGGGCATCGTGGGCGTGGTTGGCCCGGTTGAAGCAGGCGACGCTAAACTCTACATTGACGGCTTCGAGCAAGGCGTGAAATCAACAGGCAAACTCAAGGACGGCGGCTATAAGAAGATTTATACGAACAACTTTGGCGACACGGCGCTGGCTGCACAGGCCGCACAGACGCTAATCAGCCAGGGCGCAGACGTGCTGACCGGCTCAGCCCAACAGGTTCCGGGCGCCATCACCGAGATTCAGAAGGTGAAGGGCTACTGGTTCGGCACACAATCGGACCAGACCGGTAATTGGCCGGATACAGTCGTCTCCTCTCAGGTTTATGATTGGAGCAACGTAGTCAAGCAGATCATCGCGCTGCGTCTTTCAGGGACGAAGGGCGGCAAAGCCTTCAGTATTTCGTTGAAGGACGGTGGCGAGAAGATCGTCTTTAACCCAAAGATCACCATCCCAGATGCCGTCAAGCAAGCTGCGCAGTCGGCCACCAATGACATCGAGAGCGGCAAGGTCGTGGTCGTTGGGAACCCATCGCTAGCGACTCCGGCTCCAACCGGCACACCCGCAGGCTGAGTAAAGGATCTCCTCAAGCCCATTTTCTATCAGAATGGGTTGCCGAGAAAAGAATTACTGATTCCCCTCATCCCTGTGCGGATGAGGGGAATATTACGCAAAAGGTTTCCCCATGAGCGCATTCCCCACCGATTTTGTCCAAATGCGAGGTATCACACGGCGTTTTCCAGGCGTCGTGGCGAACCACCAGGTTGACCTGGACGTACGCTGCGGCGAAGTTCTGGCCCTGCTTGGGGAAAACGGGGCGGGCAAATCCACGTTGATGAAAATCCTGTATGGGATGCTCCAGCCCAACGAGGGAACGATCAGTGTGGACGGCAAAATTGCGCGTATCGCATCGCCTGCCCAGGCCATTGCCCTCGGAATCGGCATGATCCACCAGCACTTCATGCTCGTGCCGTCGTTGACGGTTGCCGAGAACGTAGCGCTGGGATTGCGTGCCGGGCGACGTATTCTGCTGGACAACCGCACGGTAGCGCAGCGAATCCGCGCTTTGAGCGAACGTTACAGCCTCGAAGTTGACCCGGACGCTTACGTCTGGCAGCTTTCGGTAGGCGAACAGCAGCGTGTGGAGATCATCAAGGCGCTCTACCGCGAAGTCAGGCTGCTGATCTTGGATGAACCCACTGCGGTTCTGACTCCGCAAGAAGTGACCAAGCTGTTTGAAATTCTCCGGCAGATGGCTGATAGCGGCCATGCCCTGGTCTTTATTTCCCACAAATTGCGCGAAGTGCTGTCTATCAGTGACCGGATCACGGTGCTGCGGGACGGCAAAGTGGTCGGTTCGATGCAAACTGCTGTCGCGACACAGCCCGCGCTGGTGCGTCTGATGGTGGGACGCGAGATTGCCTTGCAGGCTGCCCGACTCCCCATAGCGGCAGGCCAGGTTCGCCTGCGAATTGACGGCCTCTCGGCGCATGGCGATAAAAACACGTCCAATCTGCGCAACCTCACGCTCGAAGTCAAAGCGGGCGAGATTGTAGGCGTGGCCGGGGTCTCTGGCAACGGACAGCGCGAACTGGCCGAAGTCGTCGCCGGGCTGCGTCCTCGCACAGGCGGGTCAGTCTCCATTGCCGGTGTAGATGTCTCCGATGCAAGCGTTGCCGAGCGCATCGCGGCGGGCCTCAGTTATGTTCCCGAAGAGCGGATGCGCGACGGGGTGATCCGCAGTTTTAGCGTTGCTGAGAATGCCATCCTGAAATCCCATGCGGCCATGCCCATCTCTGCGGGCGGTGTCCTGGCCTTCACCGTAATCCACGACCACACACAGAATCTCATTGACAACTTCAACATCAAGACGCCCGATCAGCGAACACCGTTGCGTAACCTTTCCGGTGGCAACATTCAGAAGTTGATCCTGGCCCGTGAACTGGCCCCTCAGCCGGGCGTTTTGGTGGCGGCCCAGCCGACTCGCGGTGTGGACATCGGCGCCACGATCTACATTCACGAAATTCTATTGAAGCAGCGTGAGAACGGCACGGCGACGCTGCTCATTTCCGAAGACCTCGACGAAATCCTGGCCCTTTCTGACCGAATCGCGGTCATGTACGAGGGCGAAATTCGAAGCATCATTGCCAGTGAAGAAGCCACCCCTGAACTGTTGGGCCTGCTGATGGCGACTCATTCTCCCTGAATCTTGCCCTGCGATTGACTGGCCTACCCAAACCTCGTTGCCAGAACTGAATCTCCAGAGTTGTTGAGATCAGATACCGCTTGGTTTTTCACCAGTGTGAGTTATCCTCT
>DATGFK010000819.1:0-2078 GCA_035309185.1 Aggregatilineales bacterium | reverse complement strand
GTTTGGAGTCGTTGAGCAGGCGCACATCTTTCTCATAGCCCAGGCCGCCACGTTTCGTTCCCGGCCCACCGGAATCGGTCGCCAGCGCCAGCTTCTCGATCAGCACGGGGAAGCGCGTTTCGCAGAACTCAGCAGGCAGGTTTTTGGAGTCGGGCACGATATGGATCACGTCGCTGCCATCGGCGTAGAAGCGCCCGCCGGAGCCGCCGCCCAGCACCTCGCGCAGCAGATAGAAGCGTCCCTGCTCGTCCGTGCCATGCACACCCCAATAGCGAATCGTCTCCTGATCGGCGGGTATGCGGCCATCGGTGGCAATCGCCAGCGTGCCCGCGAAGATACCCAGCAGGCGCAGGATGGTGAACGAGCGGGCGTTGGTTGGCGCGGGGAAGCGCGGCGTCATCAGCGTGCCCTCCGGCGGGAAGACGACCTCCAACACGTCGCAGATGCCTTCGTTGATGTCGAGTTCGGCGGCGCGTTCGGGGCTGTCGGCCAGATTGCGCAGCACCGCCGCGATCCACTTCTTGAGGAAACGCCCATCGGCGTAGTTGCCGGGCCAGTTGATCGGGCCTGTGGTCTGCGGGCTGGTTCCGTTGAAGTCGAGGATGATCTTTTCGGGCGTCTTGGTCATGGTCAGGCGGATGGTATGCAGCCGGGGTGGTTCAACGCCATCATGCTCGATATAGTCTTCCCAAGTGTACGTGCCATCAGGGATTTTTGGCAGGATTTCGTTGCGAAATGTGTCCGCGCAGCGCCGAATGAGCGCCTCGAAGCAGGCTTCGGTCGTCGCCCGGCCATAGCGCGCGAAGAGATCGGCGATGCGCCCGGCGCCCATGCGGCAGGCGGCGACCTCACCGTCGATGTCACCTGCCAGGCTGTCGGGGATGCGCGTGTTGCGAAAAATGATCTTATAGGCATCCTCATTCAGCGCGCCCGCTTTGTAGAGCCGGATGGGCGGTACCATCAGCCCTTCCTGAAAGATGCTCGTTGCGTGGGCGGGCATGCTGCCGGGGACCATACCGCCGATGTCGTCGTGATGCCCGAACGCCTGCACGAAGGCTACGACCTCGCCCTCGAAGAAGACGGGTACGGTGACGGTCAGGTCAGGAAGGTGGCCGACGCTGCCCTCGGAGAGATAGACATCGTTATGGAAATAGACATCGCCGGGCTGCATCGTCTCCAGCGGAAAGTCGCGCACGATGGGATTGACCATTGCGGAATAGGAGCGGCCCGTGAGCTTGCGGCACTGGCGGTCATGGATGCCCGCGCGATAATCATGCTGATCGCGGATCATCGGCGAGCGCGAGGTGCGCTCGATGGCCGCCTCGACCTCGGCCTCGACGGAACCCAGCGTGCCCTCGACGATTTGCAGGATGATAGGGTCCACGCCAGAGGTCGCGCTTGCTGCTGCGATAGCGTGTGCTGGCGCCTCACTCATAGCCGCTCCTTTGCCGTTATGGGTAGTTGACCAACCCCTGTTCTATCCCTGGCTCTGCGGACTGCTCAGCCCCAGGCGGGCGCGAAGTTGCTCCAGGCTCTCGGTTCCGGCAGCGAGCGCCAGATCAGTGAGCGCGTCGGGATCAGCCGCGTTGATCGCCTGCTGTATCTCCTCGCTCAGCGCGCCAAAGCGCCGCTCCAGGATGCGTCGGAGCAGGTTACGCTCCCCCTCGGCCTCGCCTTTCGCCTCGCCCCTGGCTTCGCCCCTGGCTTCGCCTCTGGCCTCGCCTCTGGCCTCGGCTTCGGCCATCATCGAGCGGAAGAGGGGGAACTCTTGCAAAATCTCAGTAGACATAAACAGCCTCCTGAACATATCCAGCGCCAGGGCTTCGCCATAGAAGCGACTGGTGAACAAGCCCAACAAGCCGGCCAGCGGCCTGACCTGCTCGGCAGGCGCTTCGTCCTTTACCCGCTGCATCGCTGTCTCGATCAAGCCGGGGTTGGCGCCTCTAGTGAAGGGCAGCAGCGGGAGCAAGCCAACCGTCCCTGCCTTCATAATAGCATCTGGCGTCAGCCGATACAACTCGATGTTATCAAACTCCCAGATTGCTCTGAGTCGCCCATCAATGGTCATCTTATACGGG
>DATGFK010000818.1:0-3698 GCA_035309185.1 Aggregatilineales bacterium | reverse complement strand
CATCCCCAATACACGCTGAAAAGCATCCGTCGTCGGGCCAACAGGAACGAGCGAAGTTGGATTTGCCAGCAGCAGCTTTTGCGTGGAAAACGCCATACGCACGATCCAGTAGACCGGGAAAAGCGTAATCGCGATCCACAGCCACAGAAAGCTCCAGGCCAAAAGTCGCCCTGGCGAGACTCTGGGAGCCTGCACTGCTGCGCGCCGTTTGTAGAGCCTGGTGGGTTGTACCTGTACGGTATCCATGTTCGTCATGTCCTTCTCTCAGCCCAGGTCGGATTGGTCTGCGCGGAAGTAGCGCATCTGAACGAGCGCAAAAACCACGACAATCACGAACAGCGCGACAGAAATTGCGGCGGCGTATCCCACATTGAACTGGTCAAACGCCTGGTTGGTGATGTACCAGAAGATCACGCGGCTGGCTCCGCCCGGCCCGCCCGTTGGCGTAGCGATAGCCTGTACGCTATCCCAGACCTGAAACGCTCCCACAACGCCCGTAACGACGACGAACACCGTCACGGGGCGCAGCAAGGGCAGCGTAATGCCGAAAAACGACTGCACTTCGTTCGCGCCATCAATGGTCGCAGCCTCGTAAAGTTCCTTCGGGATCGTTTGCAGTCCGGCGAAAAACATCAGCGTGGCAAGGCCAGCGTGGCGCCAGGTGTTGATCCAGGCCAGGGATGTGACAATGTTGTCCTGGCTGAAAAACCCAATCTTGGGTAGACCCAGGCTGTGCAGCAGCCCATTGACCGGGCCAAAGTCGTAATCCAGGAGGGTCAGCCACAGCATCGTAACCATGACCATCGGCAGCAAGTAGGGCAGAAAGACGATGCCACGAATCAGATTGGAGTGCGTCAGGCGCGTCAGCATGACCGCCAGCGTCAGGGCGATGATCGTTTGCGACGGGATGTTGAGCAGCACGTAGCGGATAGTGATGAGCAGCGAATTCCAAAATTGCTGGTCGTTTAGAAGGCGTTGGTAATTCTGCAAGCCGATGAAGTCGGCTTTCGTGAGCATGTCAGAATTCGTGAAACTGAGGAAGAGACTCCGCACGGCGGGTACAAAAACAAAGATCGTAATTCCTACCAGGCTGGGCAGGATGAACAGCAGCGCGATAAAAGTTTCAGAGCGAAATCTGCGTTTCGCCGGCTTGGAAAAAATAAGTTGGGGCTGTTTGGCTGTAGTTTCCATCGGTTAAAATTCCTATCTGCGGTCAAGTTGTTTTCATGCAATACATTATTAACCGCATCACGTCACATGAGCAGATGAAAAGCTATTTTTGTTTTGAAGACGCCCTCAGGCTATTTTTGAAGCCTCTAATTCAGCAATCTTCTGATTGTGGGTGTCCAGATAACTCAATAATCTTGCTACTTCAAATCCTCTTTATGTTGTGTATTTGGAACGCGACGGTTATGACTTATGACTTCTTATCATAGCAGGGCCGGATTGCATTTCCAGCATTGAACCTATGGAAAATTTCAACGATCTTATGATGGGTGAACGATCACGCCTAACCGTTTAGACGATTTCGATAAGCGCTTGGGGTACAACCGACCAGCCGCCGGAACACCAGGTTAAATTGTTGCAGCGTGGCGAAGCCAGCCTGCTCTGCAATGCGGGTCACGCTTTCCTCGCCGCCCAGCAGCAGTTGTTGGGCAAGGGCAATGCGGCGCGCGTTGCGGTAGGTGACGGGTGAGGTGCCAGTAGCCTGGCGGAATAGAGCGCTGAAATGTGATGGACTCAGGCTGACGATGCCCGCCAGTTCTTCCAGCGTTGGAGGCTCCTCTAACCGCTGCTCAATCAATTGCAAGGCAGGGGCCAGGCGGGACAGGATTTTTCGGCGATGCAGCGCGGCCATGTCCAGTTCTTCTTCTTCGACAAAGTGACGGCCCAGCAGGCCGATAATCTGGAGCAGCAGTCCTTTGACGATGAGCGGCCACCCCTCGGCAGCGGCGCTGTGTTCGGCCTCAATGGCTTTCAGCAGTTGGATCACTTCCTCGGTATGCGGGTTATCGGTTGGTAGAGTCGGCGCAAAATGTTGAACGTTGGACGAAAAAGGCCGTTCGGCGATGTCCTGCAACGTGCGGAAGCTGGTATCCGACAGTAAGGCAGGATGAAAGTGTACGTTGAAGACCAGCGTATCTTCCTGGGCGTAAAGCATGTGACGGCTGATCCCATTGATGACGTGGACGTGGTGCGCGTGGAAGGGGATTTCCCGGTTTTCAATCACAAAAATCCCCTTGCCTTCCAACACATAGTTGACTTCGTAGGCGTCATGCCAGTGCATCGGCCAGGGGCGTTCCACATAGACGGGGTTTACGTTAATTTTGAACGGCTGCATGGCGGCAATCATGGCCGCACTGCTAAGACTGTCCTCGTACATGCAGGGGAGCTTGCGCCAATCCGGGTATTGCATAAACACTTTTACGTCCGTGATCAAATAATTTCGTGCGTTACTGATTCAGTATAAACACCTTATTGAAATTAATGATCTGCCTATTCGCAAATTCGCTGCAATCGCTTCTTTCGGTGTAACCGCACGCTGACTGGGAAAAGCGTCACTGCACCCGGTCAAGAGGATCATCAAATCGTTGTATTTTTCCATTTGTTTGATGCTGGAAAGCAGATCGGCAATTGTCATAAAATGATTTTGATCAATAGGGCCAGGCTCACTTAAACACTAACTCAATCGTTTCCGTTTTAAGAGCATTCATTTCGTCGCAAATCGAGCCTAGAAGGAGGTACGGATCATACGCTTTGCGCATGAATCAGATTCGCGTTGCCTGTTACCGTAAAGGTTTTAGCTACAGAAAGGAGAAAAGCGCGTGTTGTTTGCGTAATACCACCACAAAAAGAGATTGCCTTAGAAAAGTGTTACTCAAAAAACGGCGCGCTGTCGGTTATGGACAGACCTTTAACAACCATAAGATTCATAAGTTTCAACAGACGTTTCACGAAAATCATTCTATTTGCAGGGGTGAGCCTCGCTCTCATACTCCTGGAGGGGATTGGCAGGCAGAACGCTTTTGCGTCTCCGGCTGGCCCACCTGCTCCACCCCCGGCCAGCACGCCTGATCCGTCACTGACCGCCCATGCGTTGGCCTACGCGCCTGGCCCGCTCGATAACCCATTGAAAGGCTTCATGCCCTATTTCTTCGCACAGACGGATACGAATACCAACGGCGATTTTCCACACAGTATGGAGTGGAGTTACTTCGGCCTGAGCGAAGTCATGACCGATCCCAACAACTGCAACAACTACAACTGGAACATCCTGGATCAAATGCTTGACGAAACGGGTTCCAGAGGTGAGCAAGCCACGATCCGCTTCTACATGGAATACCCAGGCGGGTCAGGTACACATCCCGCTGATGCCATTCCGCCCTGTTTCAATGGGAACGTAACTTATCGCACGAACGGTTACTGGGGAACGACCAGCCCGGATTATGATAGTCCATTCCTCCAAAACGCGGTGAAAAACTTCCTGACCGCCTTTGGCGCTCGATATGATGGCGATATGCGTATCGCCTCGATCCACATGGGGCTGGTTGGATTGTGGGGTGAATGGCACACCTGGCCGTATGATCGTTACCATACCAGTCAATACCCGAACCTGTTCCCAACAGATGCCAGCGTCAGTGCCATCATCAATAATTACGCTGCGGCCTTTCACATTACGCCAATCGAAATTCGTTATG
>DATGFK010000817.1:0-9028 GCA_035309185.1 Aggregatilineales bacterium | reverse complement strand
CTCAGCCGGGCGCCCCGACGCCGACCCTGGCCTCTGGCCCCGTGATCCCTCCACCCGGCGCGACGATTGTGATCGTAACAGCAACTCACACGCCAACGCCGACCTCGTCGCAGCCCATCTTGACCGTTCATTCGCCGACCGATAACCTGAATATCCGCGCCGGTGACAACACGGCCTTCGCGATCATCGGGGCGATGAAGAATGGCGACACGGCGCAGATCGTCGGGAGAAATACGGCCAAATCATGGTGGGTTATCCAGAAGGGAACCGTTCGAGGCTGGGTTATTGCAGATCCCAACCTGAGCACGGTCAGCGGCGATACGTCAAATGTGCCGCTGGTAGCCTCTCCGCCCCTTCCAACCGCGACCAAGGGCGCCTGAGCCTGGCCTAGTTCTGTGTCGCCCCACCGTCGCCAGCGCGGGTCGGCATCGGCCCGATCCAGGCCTCGGCAAACCCGACTACTCAGTAAGCGACTTCAACGATCCCGCAATAGGTAGTCGGATTTGTCAGTTGCGCGATCAGATAATCGGCCACGTCGGCGCGGGAGATGATGAAACCCCTCGGATGATGTTTGTTGACGGCAAACTCATACTGTCCGGTGTGAGGGCCGTCGCTTAGCCGGGGCGGGCGAACAATCGTCCAGTCCACGTTGCTGCCCTTCACTTCACGTTCCATGCGTACCAGGTCGCTATAACTGCTCTTGAACAGCGTCCACAGAATCGGTTTAGCGATCAAGCGCATCCATAGGCGCGAAGGATCAAGGCCACTGGCAGAGATACACACCAGCCGTTTCACATGCGCCTGTTGCATAGCCTGCATGATATTGGCGATCCCCTGTGAATAAACTACGGTAGGCGCGCGCGAAACGCTGCCGAGGGCCGAGATCACAGCTTCCTGTCCGGCCATTGGCTCTTTGAGCGTTTCCGCTTGCAACACATCGCCCTGAACTATCGTCAGTCGTTCGTGTTTTGTGGTGATGCTAGACGGACGGCGCACCACAGCGGTCACGTTGTGACCCGCCGCTAACGCCTGTTCGACCACGTGATGGCCGATGCCACCATTCGCGCCGAAAACAATTATATTCATCGTTATGCCTCTTTCTTCAGGTTGCTTACTTGATTTGTTTGAGCTTGTCGGGGTTGCCGATGGCGCGAACTTCGGCAATCTTGTCATTGTCTACGGTTACGCTTAAGACGGCAACGGGCGACTCGCCAGAGCGGATAATAACTGCTTGTTCCCCGTTGACGATGGTGATCTCTGCTGCGATTGGAGCCGGCGCGAAGGCAGTGGAGGCGATCATGAAGCGGGCAACTGCCTCACGCCCATGCAGCGGATGTGTCGCCGCGCCGCGAGCCTTGCCGCCACCATCGGCCCACATCACCACGTCTTCAGACAGCAACTGCATGAGATCGTCCAGATCGCCGGTAGTCACCGCCTGGAGGAATTCGTCAAGGAGTTGGCGATGGGCTTCTGGCGTGGGCTTGAAGCGCGGGCGATGCTCGGCCACATGCTTTTTTGCTCGGCTCAGCATCTGGCGACAGGCCGCTTCGTCCCGTCCCAGGATTTCCGCGATCTCGGCATAGTCGTAGTCGAATACTTCACGCAGCAAGAAGACGGCGCGTTCCAGGGGAGTCAATTGTTCCAGTAGGGTCAGGAATGCAATGGAAAGCGAATCGTGAAGTTCGGCTTCGTGGCCGGGGATGTTAAGATTGTCCTCGCCGGTCAGTACCGGCTCCGGGAGCCAGGGGCCAATGTAGGATTCGCGCTGTACGCGCGCCGATTGAAGATGGTTCAGACACAGGCGCGTGACAATGGTGCTCAAGAAAGCCTTGTGCGAGATAATCTCGGCGGGCGTCGTACCCTGGTAGCGCAGATATGCCTCCTGCACGATGTCTTCCGCTTCGCTGGCGGTACCCAGCATCCGGTAGGCGATGGAGAACATCAGCGGGCGATACGCTTCAAACGCGCTGGCATCCGGGAAAGTCGCCATCGGCGCTCCCTCCCTCTTCCCTTGTTTACGATAAAACTGGCGAACAGCCATAATTCTAACATCCTCGTCCGGTTACTCATTGCGGTCCTATACAATAGACCGGCGAGGGTCAACTTTTGTGACAGAGGTTTCTGGCGGAATCAAAAACGTCGGTTTCGCCCAGGAGCGACACGCACACGTTGACTCTGTGCAAAAACAGAAGGGTTTAAGCCGTGGAGTCCTTAGTTACCTGAGAAGACTCGATAAAGTTGTGGAGGTAGGCCCAACCTTCTTCCTCGGTCGAGAAAAATTTGAATCTTTCAAAGCGTACTAACGTAAAAATAATTTCGATAACGCTCCTCGCTGCGGGATTGGCCCCCACCAGGACAACCTTTCCACTTCGAGGATGATAGAGGTCAGGGCTTCCATAGCGGAGTCGTAATACATTGGGCGGCAAGCGATGGCTGCCCAGCAAATTGTAAAATGAGTGAACGGTATGGAGGCAGTGATCCCGGTGCTGTCTGTTCATCACCACATAGGGAATCATTTCCTCAACAGACCACGGATCAGTGAGTGTTTTATAAATTACCCATCCGTTTTCTCGGATGTCAAATGTGATCGGCACTGAGTCGCTCCGCGCGGTAAATGCAAACCTGTGATGCTACTGTGGCCCAGCTCTATCGCATGGTTAGGGCCATCACGGCCTTCTGGACGTGTAGGCGGTTCTCGGCCTCGTCGTAGACGACGCTTTGTGGGCCGTCAATAACCTCGTCGGCTACCTCGATATTGCGATCCGCTGGCAGACAGTGCATGTAGATGGCATGTTCTTTGGCGAGTTTCATGCGCTTCGCATCGCAGATCCAATCGGTGTACTGCTTCCCGATCCGTGCTGACTCCGCGTTGTCGCTGGTGGTCAACAGAGCGCCCCAACTCTTAGGATAAACGATGTCCGCATCCTTGAAGCCCTCGTCAAAATTATTGGTGATCTCGAAGCTGCCGCCGCTCTTTTTCGCGTTGTCCTTTGCCTGGCCGAGAATATCCGGCATCAGCTTGTACTCAGGGGGATGCGAGAGCGTCACATTCATACCAAAGCGCGTCATGAGCAGAATCAGGCTCTGTGGCACCGAGATTGGCTTCTGATAGCTGGCCGCATAGGCCCAACTCACGTTGATCTTTTTGCCCCTTAGAATGCGTCCGAACTTTTCCATGATAGTCATCGCATCGGCCAGAATCTGAAAGGGATGGTACACGTCACACTGCATGTTCAGAACAGGTACGCGGCTGGCTGCTGCTACTTCGCGGATGTACTTGTTGCCGAAGTTCCAATCACACTGGCGAATGGCAATCCCATCGTTGTATCGGCCGAAGATTTCGCCGATCTCTTTGGCTGTGTCGCCGTGGGAAATCTGCGTCGTCTCACTGTCAATAAACTGCGCATGGCCGCCAAGCTGGGCCATACCCGCTTCAAAGCTGGCGCGCGTCCGCGTACTGCTGAAGAAAAACAGCATCGCCAGGACTTTGTCGCGCAGCAGGGCGTGTGGTTCCCCGACGGCGCGCCTACGCTTCAGATCCCAGGCGAGGTCGAACACGGTGTCGAGTTCGTCCATCGTCCATTCTTGTTCCGTGATCATGTCACGACCACGCAGGTTGGTTTGCATGACGATTTCCTCTTTTCAACGAGTGAATATTGCAGCCAATGGTTGCAAACTATTTTACCGGTTTCGATTCGTGATGCGCTCGTGCAAATTCGTGCAGAAATTCGCGCTGTGTATCTGACAGGATGCCGAAGGCGCAGGCCGGGCGGCGTGCTCTCACGAGTTTCTTGGCCTGTTCCAGATCAAAGCCATACCACAGGTAATAGGCGTGAAGCATTGTTCCTGTGCGGCCAATTCCGGCATGACAGTGAATGAAGGTCGGGCGTTTCCGTCCGGTCATCTCGTCAACAAAATTCAGGATGGATGCGGCCTGACCCATATTCGGGGCAAAACCATCGGGAATTGGCGAATGCAGGTAAATGATGTCCAGCATGTCCACGGCCTTCGCCGTAATGTCCATGATCCCAATAATTGGGCGTTCGGTTAAGGAGACTATGGCTCGAATGCCCTGGCTGTGCAGCGAACTCATAGCGCGCATATCGGTTGGAATACTGCTGGCGGCAAGAATATTCGCTTCTATCCAATCCAGGGGAAAATCCATGAACCTATTTCCCTGCTGCCAGAATGGCCGGAAATAGTGAATAGAATTCTGTCGCTGTGACCACATCGTCCAGCTTGACCTGATCGATCACGGTATGGGCATGTATCTCGTCGCCGGGGCCGAAGCCAATACTTGGAATGTGTGCCTTGCCCATCCAGTAGGTGCCATTGGTCGAAAAATTCCATTTGCCGGTGGTTGGGGCAGTACCGGTCAACAGTTTGAGCGTTTCCTGTCCAGCGTTCACGATCTCATGATCTTCGGGCAAGGCCCACGACGGAAAGATTTTATCGAGTTTGAAGACGAACCCGGTGTAACTTGGCTCCTCGTAATGAAGCAATTCCATTTTGACATCCGCGCGGTCTTTGACAAGCTGCTGTACCTGGGCCAGGACACTGTCAGGGGTTTCCCCAAAGGTCATACGGCGGTCAATGAAGATCGTCGCCTTGTCCGGGACGGCGTTGATGGAAGGTGTCTGGACGTGCATATCCGTGACCGTGATCTTGCCATGTCCGAGGAAAGGATCATCGCCTAGCTGGGCTTCCATTTCGCTGATTTCTTCGATGATCGGCAGCAGCTTGTAAATGGCGTTGTCGCCCAGGTGATTGCTGGCTGCGTGAGCGCTCTTGCCGGAGGCAACGATCTGCATCTCGACGCGGCCCTTGTGTCCCCTGTAAACCTGCATTCGCGTGGGTTCGCCAATGATGACGTAATCGGGGCGAATGCCTTCCACATCCACCAGGGCATTTCCCGCAATCCCGTCACACCATTCTTCCATATTGCCAAAGTAATAGGCAGTGTAGCCTGCGAGGGCACCCAGGTCACGGGCCAGCGCCAGCCCGTAGATCATGCCCGGCGTGCTACCTTTTTCGTCACAGGCTCCGCGCGCGTAGAAGATGCCATCCTCGACCTTGCCGGTGAACGGATCCCACTGCCACTCGGATTGATCGCCGACGCCCACGGTGTCTATGTGGCTGTCGTACAGCAATTTCTTCGGTCCATTGCCAATTCTACCGAGGATATTGCCCATCTGATCGAAGCGGACTTCGTCGAAGCCCAGCCGGTGCATCTCGGCGGCGCAACGCTCTCCTACCGGCCCGATCTGGCTGTCGTAGCTTGGAATGGCGCATAAATCGCGCAGGAATTTGACGATGGCTTCACGCTGCCCCGCGACGCGGGGCTTGATGGCGGAGACAAGTGCTTGCGGGTCTGTGTCAGGCATTAGGCGACTTTAGCTCCTGGCTTGATCGGTCCGATGCCCGATCTTACTACGATCTCTGCGCGACGGGGTAGAGCCTTCTACCTGACCGGCTGACCTGTCCAGTTGGTCAGGCTTTTTCAACAAAAGACTCTCTCAACGGGCAGTACAACGGGAGACTTTTCTCCCATACCATGTATTTATGCCTGAGAACGCGACAGCAACCGAGGAGGACAAAATGGAATCCTTGCTCTTGATAGAAGATGATCCACAAACCGCGCGTATGGTTCGCAGGGTGCTGGCGTCCGAACCCTACACTTTCCACCATGCCTCAACGGGCCTGGACGGTTTGAAAGTGGCACGCCAGGTTTTACCTGAGATTGTCCTGGTGGACTTGAACTTACCTGATCTCGCCGGTAAGCCCGTCATGCTCCAGTTGCGGGGCCGAATTTTTTGTCCTGCCGCGACCATTATCGCCTTCACCGCCGAAGATGACGCGCGTACGAGGCGGGTCGTCAGGGGAATGGGTTGCGACGACTTGATTGGGAAGCCAATTGATACTCGCACATTTGTGCAACAGATCAAAGACATTATTAAAAGAAAGGCACTGTAACGACCATGAGCGTCAAAAACCGCATCCTCTACATTGAGGACAACTACCAGAATCGCCGTCTCGTCAAACGCCTACTCAAACGCAAGGGTTACGAACTGATCGAGGCTGAAGACGGCTTACAAGGGATTGCCATCGCGGCACGCGAAAAGCCTGATTTGATCCTGATGGACATTAACCTGCCCGGCATAGATGGCATGGAAGCGACCTCGCGCATCAAGAGTTCGTCTGACCTGTCGCACATCCCGATCATCGCAATAACGGCAGCCGCCATGCGCGGAGACCGTGAGCGGATTATGGCAGCGGGCTGCGATGACTATTTGCAAAAGCCAATAGATAATGACCAGCTCGTAGAGACTGTCAGGCGATTTCTAGGCTCGCCTGCCGAGGAAACGAAGCCAGCCGTTTCAGATTTGAAAGCGCTGGCACACGAATTGAAATCCCTCGTGCGTGACCTGAATAACGGCACGCCGGAGACGAACCCCACTACTTCACCGGCTTTGCCACAAACATCTGAAACCCAGCCGATGACCCAACCCAAAAACCCACTACCGCCAGGAGCTGCGACGCCATCGCAAACAGCTCCTTCAGGTCATGCGTAGCTCGACAAAGCATTAGAACCGCACATAGGGAGGCAAATATGTTCAAGTTCATAACCAATCGGATTCAAAGGAAACTCATTCTCGCTTTCGTTCTCGTCTTGTTGATCCCGGTCGCGATAATCATTAGCTTTACCGTCTATGTGTCAGTCAATACCCGCGTTGACACGAAAGGCGCCGAATACCTGGCTGTCGCACAGGGCGAAGCGAACGCCATCGGCACGGTGGTGTTACGGGCAAAGCAAAGCCTGCTGTACCTCGCGCAATCGCCCGTCACGTCGCATTTTGCCGACAGTATGGCTGGTACAGGCGACCCAACCTATAAAGCCGAATACCAGGTTCCCTTGTTTGAAGCATTCCTGAGAAACTCAGACGCGGGCCTGTACAAAGACATCCGAATCCTGGACAAGACCGGCCAGGAAATTCTGCGCGTGGACAATAGTGGGACGGCGCCAGCAGTGATCGCGGATAGTCTGCTGGAAAACAAGGCCAACCGCCCCTACTATATCGAAGCGGCGAAATTAACCACCGGGCAAGTGTACGCCTCCGGCCTGGACTTGAACGTTGACCAGGGCAAACTCGACGTACCGTACCTACCGGTGATTCGTTTCTCGACACCATTGTATACAAGCAACGGCACCTATGTTGGCGTGATGGTGATCAAAGCCTTTGCCAGTGCAGTGCTGGCTCCCATCGTCCCGCACGAGTCCGGCGATAAAGTCTTTCTGGTGGATTCTTCAGGGGCCTACTGGCTAAACCCGGATAGCAGCAAACTGTACGGACAGCTTGTAAACAACAGTGCTTCACTTCAAAAGGATTTGCCCAACGACGCGAAAACGATCCTGTCTGGACAGTCAGGCTTCTTTCTAGGCTATAGCTCCAAAGATCGCCCCGACCTGGCTCAAACTTTCGTTCCTGTGACACTGCCCGGTGAAGTCACCTCACGTTGGGTCATAATTCACCACGTTCCGAGCGTCACGATTCTCGACCCGGTGATCAAGGCGGTCTTAGTTGCGGTGACGGTTGCCCTTGTGGCGCTGCTACTTGGCATCTTTGTCGCAGTGCTTATTACGCGCGGCATCGTTCGCCCGGTTGTCAAGTTGTCCGGGGCTGCGCGGGACATCAGCCAGGGCAACCTCGATGCGCCTATGCCTGTCGTGAAGAGCCAGGACGAGATCGGACAACTAGCCGCTTCCTTCCAGGCGATGACACGCGATCTCAAGGTCAGCTATGACAACCTGGCTCGCCGGGCGACTGAACTGCAAACCGTCGCAACGGTCAGCGCCCAATCCGCTTCCATCCTTGACCCCGATAAGCTGCTGCAAACCGTATCTGACCTGACCAAGCAGAACTTTGGCCTCTACCACGCTCACATCTACTTGCTGGACGACTCAGGTCAAAATCTTACCCTTCGCGCTGGCGCTGGCGAAGCCGGGAAGATGATGAAGAGCCAGGGGCGCAGCATTGCCTTGGAACATCCCGCTTCCCTGGTGGCGCGCGCCGGACGTACTCGCCAGGGCGTGATCGTCAACGATGTGACACAGGCTCCTGACTTCTTGCCCAACCCCTTGCTGCCAGATACCCAGGCTGAAATGGCCGTACCGATGGTCGTTGCGGACAGGTTGGTCGGTGTGCTAGACGTGCAGGCGGATAGCGTAGGACGCTTCACCGAGGCCGATTCTCAGGTCATGACGACCCTGGCCCAGCAGGTGGCGGTTGCAGTGGAAAACGCGCGCACCTACGTAGCCGAAGAAGCCAATCGTCGCCATGCAGAGACCCTGGCTGCCGAATTGCAGACTGTGGCGAAGGTCAGCGCCAACGTAGCTACGAACCTGGACAAAGACACACTTCTGCAAAATGTGAGCGACCTGGTCAAATCAAGTTTTGATTTATACCACGCGCACATCTATGTACTGGACGAAAGCGGCGAGAATCTGACTCTCGCGGCGGGGGCAGGTGAACCTGGCCGAATCATGAAGGAACAGGGCCGTACGATTGCATTGTCGAATAAGGGATCTCTGGTGGCCCGCGCCGGACGTACCCGCCAGGGTGTGATTGCCAATGATGTGGCACAGGTAGCCGACTTCTTGCCGAATCCTTTGCTGCCCGACACGCAGGCTGAAATGGCTGTGCCGATGGTAGTGGGCGATACCCTAATCGGCGTGTTGGACGTACAGGCCAATGCAGTGGGTCATTTCGGCGAAAGTGATATCCAGGTGTTGACTGCGCTGGGCAGCCAGATCGCCGTCGCAGTACAGAATGCAAGTCGCTACGAAGAACAGTTGAAAACGGCGGAGCAATTGCGTACGGTTGACCGTCTCAAATCTGAGTTTCTGGCCTCGATGAGCCATGAATTGCGTACCCCGCTGAACTCGATCATTGGCTATTCTCGCATGTTACTGGACGAAGCGGACGAAGCTATCGGCGAGGAGACGCTGGAAGATCTGACCGCTATTCAT
>DATGFK010000816.1:0-6228 GCA_035309185.1 Aggregatilineales bacterium | reverse complement strand
GTAGCCCTGCGGCACGGAGAATTCATCGGTCAGGCCGTCAATGAAGGCGTGCAGATCAGGCTGTAGGCTCGCGCCGGACGCCACCGCAGGGCCAGTTGTCGCTACAGGGCCGGGTGTTGTGGGCGTTGTCGGGGCCGTAGGCTGCGAGGGTTGGGCGGGTAAAGGAGTTGATGCTGGTGATGTTGTGTTCGCTGGCACTGTCGAAGGGCCACTGCCCGGCGCGTATGCCACGAGCCAGGCCGCCACAAAGCCTTCCGAGCCATCTGGCCCACGCACCTTCAGCCAAAGATTATCTGCCTGTCGACTGCCGACTTTCGCCTCGACACTGCTATCGTCTTCAAGAGGCGTGATCTGTCCATTGGCCGGGATCACGGCGATTCGGTTATCGGGCGTCGTGCTGATGGTCGGCGCACTGCGCAGATTGACCGACCCATTGTTCGGCGTGAGCGTAAGGGTCGAGGTGAGCGGCGTCACCGGCACGGCCCCTGGCACATCAACATAGGCTGCCGCCACGTAGCCAACTTTGCCGTCGGGTGTCTTCACCCATAGATAATCCCCTGCTGGGCCGAGAATCTCGATCTGGACGCCCGGCGAGATCGTCCCCACGATGGGGTTGTCAATCGAGGGGCCATAACGCAGGTTGAGAAGGTCTTTGACTATGCCGATAATCATGGTCGCCTATCCTGGTGGCTACTGCTTGTCAGCTCGTGAGTGTCTGATCAGATTTTCAAAGGCATCCATCATGTCAATGGGCATGGGGAACACGATTGTCGAATTTTTCTCGACGGCGATCTCGGTCAGCGTCTGTAGGTAGCGCAGTTGCAACGCCGCCGGGTCCTGCGAGATGACGACTGCTGCTTCATGCAGTTGTTGTGCCGCCTGCTTTTCGCCCTCGGCGTGGATGATCTTGGCTCGCTTCTCGCGTTCGGCTTCAGCCTGTTTCGCCATTGCCCGCTGCATACTTTCAGGCAGGTTCAGATCTTTCACCTCGACCACCAGGATTTTGATGCCCCACTGTTCCGTCTGCAAGTCAATGATCTCCTGGACGCGCGAATTAACCTGGTCACGGTGGCCCAGCAGTTGATCGAGTTCCACCTGCCCGATCACGCTGCGTAAGGTCGTCTGCGAAATCTGCAAGGTGGCATTCAGAAAGTCTCGGACAGCGATGAGGGACTGCACAGGGTCTACCACGCGGAAGTAGGCCACCGCGTCAATGCGGACGGTCACGTTATCGCTGGTGATACAATCCTGCGCCTGAATGGGCATTGTCACCGTGCGGATGTCCACCTTCTGTGCCCGTTCCCACGGCCAGACAATAAACATTCCCGGCCCGCGAGGGCGGCGCGTGACGCGGCCTAGCGAAAAGATCACCGCCCGCTCATATTCCTGTGCAATCTTGATCGAGCGCAGGATCATAAGGGCGAGAACAACGACAATGAAGAAGAATACTGCCCCTGTAAGTTGGTCCACGATAACACCGTCCCCTTCCATGATTTGGCTATTCGTTCAAGTCTGCTCAAAAGTCGCCTTAGGCTTCAAGCTTAAACTGCAACAAAACATCGCCCAGCATCAGCATGTCCCCATTTTGTAGGACTTCGGCTTTACTGGGCGAAACACGTTTGCCATTCAACACCAGCCCGCGCTGGCTGTACAGGTCGCGCACGGTAAACTCGTCATTGCTGTACACGATCAATGCGTGCGGCCTTGAGACGGTCTTACCGGGGTCAAGCGTTGTCAGGTCGGCGTCCAGCGCTTCGGATGGATAGCCTAGCTTGGCATCCGCTCGTCCGATCAGCGCGCGGGTATGCAGGAGATCAAAGCGCTCGCCAGAGGGTGCGATGAGCGCCGCGTTTACGGGCAGCGATTCGTTACTGGCCTTCCCGCCCAGGCGGCTGAGCACTGAACCTGACATGGCCTTACCAACAGTGGCATCCGGATCGATCACCACCAGTTGCAGAATGTCACCTTCCTGCACACTACCCTCATGCAGCGTGGAATCGTGGTCGAGAACCTGGCGCTGATGGATGAAATGATAGTGAATGCGTTCGCCTTCAACTTCGCGTGGCAAACTCAATTCGTCAATTAGCTCATTGATCAGATCGCCGATGCGTGTTTCCATCGTCAACTGCACGCGCCGGGACTCTTTCACACCGTCGCGTACATATTGCAAAGTGATGTTCACTGGAATCATCATGACAGATCTCTCGGTGTGGTTGGCAGTCAGGTCTGAAGAAGATGTCTGTGCTTTCACGCACCAGTATATCCGAAAATAAAAATACGGGACAAAGCTACGCTTACGCCCGTAATCCAAACGGTCAGATTTGCGCAATTGTCACAGAATGATCACAGGAATTCTACGCAGGTCTTATAGGGATGCGCTATGCTTAACATACCACCACAAATTGGAGAAGAATAGAATGGTAGCACCCTCTATCGTGAGCTTTTCAGCGGAAAAAATCCGTCAAGATTTCCCGATCCTCTCCCGCGAGGTGCATCCGGGTGTTCCCTTGATTTACCTGGATAGTGGCGCAACGTCACAGAAACCGCTGGCCGTGCTGGAAGCGGAAGATACGTTCTACCGCCAGACCAATGCGAACGTCCATCGTGGCGTCCATGCCTTCAGCGAAAAGGCCACCAGCGCCTACGAGGGCGCACGGGATAAAGTGCGCGCTTTCATCAACGCCCGCTCCTCCCAGGAGATCGTTTTCACGCGTAACACGACTGAATCGATCAACCTGGTCGCCTATGCGTGGGGACTGTCCACGCTCAAGCCCGGCGATGAGATTGTCACGACGGAGATGGAACATCACTCTAACATCGTCCCCTGGCAGATCGTTGCAGGCCACATGAAGGCTGTCGTGCGCTTCGTACCCATTACCGACGATGGACAACTTGATCTGGCCGCTTATCGTAAGCTGTTAGAGAGTGGCCGCGTCAAATTGGTATCCGTAAGTCATGCCTCTAACGTCCTGGGAACTATCAATCCGGTGGCCGAGGTAGTTGCCGCCGCCCATGCTGCCGGGGCGCTGACAGTAGTTGACGCGGCCCAGAGTGCGCCGCATCTCCCGCTGGATGTGCAGGCGCTGGACGCGGACTTCGTGGCCTTTTCGGGCCACAAAATGCTGGGGCCAACCGGCATCGGTGTGCTGTATGGCAAGCGGGCTGTGTTGCAGGAAATGCCGCCTTTCCTGGGCGGCGGCAGCATGATCAAGAATGTGACGATGGAAGGCACGACCTTTGCAGACCTCCCGCAGCGCTACGAGGCAGGCACACCGGCCATCGCGCAGGCGATTGGATTGGGCGCGGCGATTGATTACCTGAACGGGATCGGTCTCGCCGCAATCCATGAGCATGAGGTCTCCCTGGTCAATTATGCGCTCGAACGCCTGGAGCAAATTCCTGGCCTGACCCTCTATGGGCCGCGTACCAATCGTGTTGGCGCCGTATCGTTCACGCTCAAGGGCGTCCATCCGCATGACATCGCGCAGGGATTGGACAGCGCCGGGATCGCCATCCGTGCCGGCCATCATTGTGCGCAGCCGCTGCACCACCGCTATGGATTGACTGCCACTGCACGGGCAAGTTTCTATTTGTATAATACACGTGACGAAGTGGATAAACTCGTCGAAACGCTGGAAAAAGTCCGGGCCATGTTTGCCCGGCGAGGGTAATCACCATTGGACGATCTGTACCGCGAGGCAATTCTCGATCACTACAGTGACCCCCGTAACTGGGGAGTGCTGTCTCCTGCCGACATTGATCACGAGGAGAGCAATCCGCTGTGCGGCGATAAGCTGCGCCTGACCATGCGCGTCAAAGACGGCAAGATCGCAGAACTGGCCTGGGCAGGCGAGGGCTGTGCCATTAGCCAGGCCTCAGCGTCCATGCTGGGCGAAACGCTGGTCGGCAAAACGCTGGAAGAGGCCCGCGCCATCACTAAAGAGGACATTCTCGACCTGCTGGGCATCGAACTCGGCCCTGTGCGCCTCAAGTGCGCGCTCCTATCGCTCAAGGTGCTCAAAGTCGGGGCCTACGGCCTGGCCGGGTGGAACGAAGCCGAAATCGAGCGGTAACTCATTCTCCGGCGAGGATAGCTGAATCTTGTCGAACGTACGCCATGCCCTCTCCCGGCTGTCAGTTCGCGTCAGCCTGATAGCGGCGGCGCTGGCCTTCTGTTCAGCGCTTGGCACTGGGCTGGCTAGCTCCGCCCTATCGGGAAGTTTATCCCCGTCCAACGCTGGCGAGATCGTCGCACTGGCGATCCTATGTGCGGGACTGGGATTCGGCGCGGGGTTAGCATTGAGTTTATATCTTTTGCGTCCGCTCAAGCGCCTGCACCTTGCAGCAACCCGCCTGGCAACAGGTGACCTGATCACCCCAATCCCCGTTGGCGGCAGCCGCGAACTTCGCTCACTGGCGAGAGTCCTCGAAAATGCCCGCCACGAACTCGACGGGATCACCCGCTGGCTGACCCACGAAAAAGCCTGGGCCGAATATCTTGTGGAAACCATCAGCGAAGGCATTGTCACACTGGATGCGCAGGGCCGCATCACGTTCATGAGTGCCAGCGCCGCAGCGCTCATCGGCTGCAAGGGTTCGGATGTTTCTGGCAAAACCCTGGACGAACTGCTGGCTCCCGCCGAAAGCGACGGAAAATTAAGCGATCTGCTGCCACCGCCCGGCCAGGAGCGAACTATTCCCGTACTGCGACGGGATAGCCGGACGATCGCCCTGGCGGTTTCCGGCGCAACGCTAACGCCTCCTGTAGAAAGTGCAGCGCGCACCGCCCTCTTTCTACGCGATGTGACCTCCGAAACCGCTATGCAGCGCCTTCAAGGCTATTTCCTGGCGAACATCAGCCATGAACTACAAACGCCGCTGGCCTCTCTGCGTACCTCCGCCGAATTACTCGTCACCGACCACGCCGACCTGGACGTGTCCGAACAGCACAAGCTCCACACCAGTATCTATCGGGGTATCTTGCGCCTCGAAAGTCTGATTGATAACCTGCTGGCAAGCGCCAGCGTTCAGGCAGGGCGCTTCAAAGTGAAGCCTCTGCCCATTGACCTGGGCGAACCGTTGGAAGAGGCGCTGCTGTTCATGGAGCCGCTGCTCAACGCTGCCGCCCTTACACTTGACGTAGATTTAGCCGCCGATTTGCCGCTGGTCTGTGCGGACAGCCGCCGCCTGTCGCAGGTGTTTGTCAATCTGCTCTCGAACGCGGTGAAATACGCGCCGCCAGGTTCGCAGATCGCCCTCGTGGCAAAGACAGATACCGTGAGCGGCAAGGAGATAGTGCGCGTCAGTGTGATGGATTCGGGGCCGGGCATTCCACCAGAAGCCCGCGAGATCATCTTCTCGCGCTTTGGGCGGCTGGATTCACCCGGCGCGCGCAAGGATCATGGCGCAGGGCTGGGCCTTTACATAGCCCGCACCATCATCGAATCGCACGGTGGGTCAATAGCCGTGGAACCACGCCCTGGCGGCGGCTCCTGCTTTACTTTTACGTTGCCTGTTGCCGCACAGAAAGTCCTGTAGGGGGCTGCCGTGAAACTGCTGCTGGTCGAGGATGATGCGGAACTGGCTGCCGTGGTGGAACTGACGCTGCGCCGCGCCGGGTTCTGGGTCTACCGCGCCGATAGCGGAGATCGCGCCCTGCAAGTGTGGGCCGATGAAGCGCCTGAAGTGATCGTCACCGATGCCAATCTGCCGGGGATTGACGGTTTTGAACTGGTGCGCCGAATCCGGCAAGCCGCCGACACGCCGATCATCATGATCACTGTGCGTGGCGCGGAAGACGACATGGTGCGTGGCCTGGAACTGGGCGCCGATGATTACATCACCAAGCCCTTTGGCCCTCGCCAGCTCGTGGCCCGCATCAAAGCGGTGCTGCGCCGCCAGGGAACCACGCCGAACGAGCCGGTGAGCGCCGGGCCGCTCACGCTCGACTCGGCCCGCCGCGAAGTCCAGGTGCGCGGCAAGTCTGCCCAGCGTCTGACGCCCATGGAATATCGCCTACTTCACGCGCTCCTGGTCGCTCATGACCAGGTCATCAGCACCGATGACCTGATTGACCAGGTGTGGGGCTACCGCGACAGCGGCGATTCGGCGACGCTGCGCCAGCTCATCCGCCGCCTGCGACAGAAGATCGAAACCGACGCCGCCCACCCCACTGTGATCGAGACCGTGGCGGGTCTGGGCTACATCCTCAATTCACAGCTTGAGCCT
>DATGFK010000815.1:0-2749 GCA_035309185.1 Aggregatilineales bacterium | reverse complement strand
CGGGTTACAAACATGACCATCAGGATCAGAACAATCACAAAGACGATCCTGTCGCGCGGATGGAAATTCGCCGATTGCCGTTTCACACTCGTTACGTCGAGACGCCAGCGACTCATAGGTCATCTCCCATCGCATAATCGAGCAGCGATTGTTCGGTGATTTGGTCACGCTCCAGGCTGGCGATGAGCCGTCCCGCGCGCATCACCAGGGCACGGTCACAAAGCCCCGCGATTTCAGCGATTTCGGAACTTATCATCAAGATCGCACTCCCCTGGCTGGCAAGTTCACCTAGCAGGCGATAGATCTCGATTTTAGCGCCGATGTCTATACCACGGGTTGGCTCGTCAAAGATCAACATGCGCGGCCTGACGGCCAGCCAGCGCGAAAGGACGATCTTTTGCTGTGTTCCGCCCGACAGAAAACGGGGTTTCGTTTCGGAACTTGGCATTTTTATCCGCAACTGGGTAACGAACTGTTCGACCAGGAGGTGTTCCCCGGACCGGTTGATAAGCTCGCCGTTTTGTCCAAGCCGGGCCAGTGTGATGTTTTCCCGCGCCGATAGATCGAGCATCAGAGCTTGTTCCTGGCGATTTTCGGGCAGCAGGCCCATTCCCAGCGCCACAGCATCCTGCGGAGAGCGGATCGTCACAGGGTGGTCGTCCACGAAAATCTGCCCGCTGTCGGGTAAGTCTATGCCAAAGATGCTGCGCACGAGCGCTGTTCGCCCGGAACCTACCAACCCGGCCAGACCGACGATTTCACCGGAATAGAGCGAGAAAGAAACGTCCTCAAAAGCGGGTGAACGACTTAAACCTTCCACTCGTAATATTTCCCGTCCGGGTCTCGTCGCCGGGCGCACATAGTGGCGATTGACCGTCTTGCCGAGCATTGTGCCAATGAGTTCGTCGGCGCTGACCTCAGCGGTAGTCACCGTCCGGATGCACTGCCCGTCGCGAAGCACCGTCACGCGATCCGCCACATGGAGCACTTCCTCGATGCGATGGCTGATATAGATCACCCCGATGTTGCGCTCTTTGACTGTCCTGATAAGCTGATAGAGAGTCTTCACCTCTCGCTCGGAGAGGGGCGCGGTTGGCTCATCCATGAGCAAAAGCCGGGGCTGGGCGTGCAGGGTTTTCGCCAGTTCCACCATCTGCTGCTCGGATACGCTCAGGTCGCGCACCAGCGTATCCGGCGAGATTTCCAGGCCAAGCAAATCCAGGATGTCCTGCGTTTGCTGGCGCATCTTTCGCCAGTCAATGAATGGCAGGTAGGGTAGCTTTGGCTCGGAGCCGAGAAAAACATTTTCGGCAACGGTGGCTCCAGGCAGCAGATTGAACTCCTGGTGCAGGGTATGGATACCGGCAGCTTTGGCTTCCTGCGGTGACGCATACGAGATGACTTGATCATTAAAGAGGATTGTCCCGCTGTCCCGCTCGTATACGCCGCCGATCAACTTAATCAGAGTAGACTTACCCGCGCCATTTTCGCCAACTAGGGCATGAACTTCTCCCGCTGCAACGTCCAGGTTCACATGGCGAAGCGCAGGCACCCCTGCAAAAGATTTCGACAGAGCGCGAATTTCCAGTAACGTCATGACCGCAATTGGCCTTATCCCTGGCGACAGGTCATGCAAAACATCAGCAACTCACCGCTTTCATTATCACCCGGAAGGCAAGCCGTTGTCTTCTTCGGGCAGTCCCGCCGTCGGGGCCGACCAGATTTTCCCGGCCTCGTAATCGTCCAGGTTGGAAGCGTCCACGACGACTGAGGGAGTCAGAAGGTAGGGCGGCACCTTTTTGCCTGACATAACATCGTTCATGGTATCAATCACAGTCTGCCCCATGCGAGTCGGGTCAACGCCGAGGGTTGCCGTGTATTTGCCCTCTTTGATGAGATCAAGCGTGGGCTGGTTCCCATCAATGGAGACGGCGAAGAAATCCTGGTTGATTTTCATGCCAAGTTTTTCGGCAGCCAGCGCAGCCCCGATGCCCATCTCGTCACTGTTGCCATAGAACACGTCAATGTCAGGTGTCTGTTGAAGGGCGGCAGTGGCTACGTTGGCCCCCTCGGCGCGATCCCATTCGGCGGTCTGTTTGCCGACTATTTGCACCCCAGGGCATTGCGCAAGTCCTGCAATATAGCCCTGCGTGCGCCGATGGGTGTGAAAGCCATCAATGCCCAGCAGAATAAAGACCTTGCCATGCGCGTCTGGAACGGCAGTGTTGTATTTTTTTGCCAGCAGTTGGCAGGTATAGATGCCGAGTTTAGCGGCGCCGCGCCACTGGTCATAACCGATGTAGGCGGTCACGTCCCCACCGGGCAGGGGGGTCAGGGAGTTGTGAATAAAGATCAAGACGTGGCGAGCATTGGCCGTTTTGACCGTCTGCACGATGGCGTTGTCGTCCAGGGTATTGATGCTGATGGCTTCCGTACCCATTTCAATCAACTGCTGGACAATCGTCACCTGGGCCTGGATGTCATTTTCACTGGCTGCTGCCTGTGCGTCCACCCTCCAACCCAGCTTGACGCCTTCGGCTTTGGCACCATCCGTCAAGGAGACGTGGAAGGGACTGGTCATAGCAGGCGGCACCAGGGCAACATAATGTGAACTGTGTGCGTTGGTTGTGCCGAGTGGCGTGATGGTGAAATTCGCAGCGGGTGTGGTGGCGGCGGGCGCTGCATTGCAAGCCGACAACCAGAGAATTGAAAGAAGCAGGACGGGTCTTTTACGCACGGGTCGAATCTC
>DATGFK010000814.1:0-6399 GCA_035309185.1 Aggregatilineales bacterium | reverse complement strand
AGGAAACTGTCGGAGGCGACGTCTTCAACCCACTTTACCTCGGAAACCGAGATTAGGTCCCAGGCTGGATATTGCTGTGGGACGTAACGTATATTCGCGGCTTCGTCAAAACTGTTATGTTCCCAGGAGGCCGCAAGTTCTACGGTGACGTCGGGAGCATCCCACGAGTCAGTCAGCAAGCGGAACAGCGATGCGCGTGTGACGTCGGACGGACAGGCGCGATCAATGATCGCGTGCATGATCCCGCTCAGGTTGGGCGAGTCTGCAATGGCACGGCTTGTTTCGTACAGTGTTCCAGTCTCTTCCAGGCTGTCGCGCGTCTGCTGCACGAGCATATTATTGTTGATTACGATAGCGGCCTGGTCAGCCAGGGCACTGATGAACTGTTGCTCAAGACGGCCAAAGTTGTAGGGTCGGTTGAAGCTCACGATCAAGCGTCCGGTAGAGCGCCCTGCGACCACCATTGGCACCGATGCCTGTGCCTGGAATTCCTCAAAACCTGGCAGGGCATGGAAGATGCTTGATTCTTCCGAGCTGGCGGAGTTCCGGTCGCTGACGAACTGTGTTTCGGCCTCAAGCAACGCAGAAAAATCGCCCGGAAGCACCTGTCGGATCATGCGGGGAACAGTCTGACCTTCTTCGCCGTTTGGCACATCCGGAATTCCGGAAGCGCCACGCCCAAGGAAATTATCATTTGCATTCCAATGCATGGCCCATTCGACAGCAGCGGTTTCGCCCTCGTTCTGAGCCAGGAATACGTCTATTTGCGTGGGCGCAAAGAATTTGATTTCGTCCCGGATGACTTCAAGCGCCTGTGGAATGTCGCTCACACGGTTGATGTTGAACGATGCCTCGTACAGCAATCCGGTTTCCGAAAGTGCCTGCGCCGTCTCTTCGGCAAGGCGGGCGTTTTCAACTGCGACTGACGCCTGGTCGATCAATGTGGTAATGCTGCGCCGCTGTTCCATCGTCAGTTCGTGGGGGCTGTCAAAGCCAACGACGAACCAACCAACAGTATGCGAACGCACGTTGAAGGGGAATGAGGCCACGGAGACAATGCCGAGGGCCGCAAGCTGGGGATCGTTCGCCAGGCTGGGATTGCTGGCAATATTATCTTCGATAAAGGCCTCATTCTGCATCAGAATTGATTCAGGAATGGGCAGATCGCCGACAATTGGCTCGACGCCACCCTCTCCGGTCGTGTCCGCGACGAATGCCTGACCGATGCCCGGTTGTTCACTCTTGGCAAAGATGGCAAACATATTCGAAGGGGCCGCATTTGTCCGTACCTGATTGCCGATCACCTTCAACACACCGGGCAGATCGCTCTCAGAAGAAATCGAGCGGCTCGTTTCATACATGGAGGTGGTTTCGCGCAGGCTTTCCGCCAGCTCCGTTTCAAGTTCACGCAGTTCAGTCACATCCTGGAAAACTGCCACGGCGCTGACCACTTCCCCTTCGCGGCTGGTGATAGGCGCTGCGTTGACGAGCAGTTCCCGGCGGTCACCGTCTGGGAGGATCACGGACATGTCTTCACCGCTGATGGCGGCAGCCGTTTCCAGCGCGCGCAATGGCGGGAATTCGTCTTCCCGGTATGGTGAACCAGTCAAAGCGTGTACGCGCCGGTACGGCACGATCTCATCAAGGCCGAGCAGAGAGCGGCCCAGGCTGTTGGTCAGCGTAATCTCGTGGGTCTTGCCATCAATGACGACAATTCCCGTAGGCAGCGAGTCAATAACGCTCTGGAGAGTCTTACGTTCCGTTTCGGCGGTGGCGAACAGACGGCGGTTTTCCAGCACGACGGCAACTTGGTTTGCCAGCGCCACGGCAAGCTGAACGTCGCGTTCGTCCAGGTCGTGCTTCTCCAGGTCACGGCCAACCATCAAGGCGCCCACGACTTGAGTTCCGGACAGCACCGGGACGGCGATATGCTTGCCAAATGCACGCACGTTCTGTTGGGAGATCCCCGCCAGGGCATGATGGTCGCTGGGATCGTTGACAAGCACCCATTCGCCCAGGCGCGCGGCCTCGGCGAT
Source organism: Aggregatilineales bacterium (assembly GCA_035309185.1). Lineage (GTDB taxonomy): Bacteria > Chloroflexota > Anaerolineae > Aggregatilineales > UBA2796 > DATGFK01. The sequence goes on along the minus strand of DATGFK010000814.1, from coordinate 4,363 downwards.
AGAATTTTGATCGGACTGCAAGCGGATGCGTGCCAGTAGATACAGCGGAGAGCCATCATCGAAGTGAGACGTGACGCGCACGAGCATTGGCAACCCATCGGTAGTGACCATCTGGCCGAACCACCACCGGTCAAATTCAGCCGGGCCAGATACCACCCGGAACAGGTTGGCAATGCCGGTTTCAAATTCGCTTCCCATCTGGCTCGACACCTGCACGGCGTCGGCAAGGGCACGGCTACGGGCCGCCTCCGTCTGAATGTTACGAATAAGCAACTGGTTCTCGATAGCGGCGGCGACCTGGTCGGAAATCGCGCTCAAGAACTGCAAGAAATTATCGCCAAAGGCATGTTGGCGACTGCTGTGGCAGACCAGGACACCGAACCAACGGTTTGCCGTCGTCAGCAGCGCCGACGAGACCGATTCAGCGCCCACTGTTTTCAGTTCACGGCGCAGCATGTCGTAGCCGGACAGGTCATTTTCCACGTCCATCGCATAGGCCCGTCGGTTTCCAGAGGTCAATGGGGTAAGCAGCGATGAAACGTACCGGCGCGAGAGCGTGTAGGGGCTGTCTGGCAAGAGATAGCGTTCCCACACATAGGAAACTTCCAGGTATTCGGCGTTCGGCACCGGGTCTGGCCCAGCCAGCAGAATGATCATGCGGTCAATCGCCTCAAAGCCGTGCAATTGGTCAGCAACGATCTCAAAAACATTGCTGAGGTCGGTTGCCTTGCCGAGCGTCCGAGTGGCCTGGTAAAGCTGCTCAACGCGGCTCAAGGCGCTTTGCGTCTGTTCGACAAGCCGCGCGTTCTCGATTGCCAGCGCCACACGTTCGGTAATGGCCTGTAAAACGCTGCGTTCTTCATCGGTGAACTGCTCTTCGCCCGGCTGCACGGAAATACTGCCCACCGTTTGACCGCGCACTTTAATGTCCACTTCTTCTACTTCAGGTTTATTGGCCTGGGTCTGGGGATCGGCTGTTGCCAGGGGTTTGATCTCCCGCAGGTCGTAGTGGTAGCCGATCTCAGTGCCCTTCTCGCCTTGCAGATACTCATCCCAGGCGCTGCGCGTCAATTGGCGGTTCAGGTCGGCAATTTGCCGCACGCGGCCTTCGGATTCATCGAGCAGGCGGGCATTGTCAATGGCAATTGCGATCTGGTCAGCCAGCACTTCAAAGATTTGGGCGTCGTCCTCGTCAAAGGCATCCGCTTCCACGCTCTGCACGTCCAGCGCACCAATAATACGCCCACCCGCGCGCAGCGGCACAGCCATCTCAGAGCGTGTTTTGGGCAGCACAGGATTAAAGCGATGGGGCACGTCTGATTTCTGTGTATCCAGGGTGATGAAGGTTCGGCCTTTGCCTGTCGTTTGACCGACCACTGAATTCGAGCCGACAGCCAGTTTGTGGTTACGCCCTAGCAAGACTTTCCCGGCCTCGCCGGTACTGGTCACGAGTACCGCATACTCACCAGCGTCGTCCAGCAGGAAGACCTGGGCATGGTAAAAATTGAAACGGTCGCGAATGGCATTGACCGCGCGCTGCAATAGTTCGTCAATATCGCGTAGCTGTGCCGCATCGCGCCCGATCTCGGCAGCGATTTCGAGGTTACGGGTGCGTTCAGCCACGCGGCTTTCCAGGGAACCAAAAGATTCAGTCAGTCGCCGGTTCATTGTCGTCAGGGCTGTCGCCAACTGCCCGATTTCATCCTCGCGGGATTCCTGAAACGTCGGTACTGGTGCATCAGGGCTGCGCACGGCACCGGTACCAGCCAGCGAATGTGCCATCCGCGTAACTTCCGCCAATGGGCGGCTGACCGAGCGACTCACGAAAATTGCGCCAATAAACCCAAGCCCAAACAGTGCCAGTAGCGATGCCAAAAGCGACGTCTTTAGGGTATTGGACTGCCTAAACGCGATCTCGGTGCTTTCGGTGACTGCGAGTATCCAGGAATTGGTCGGCAGAGTCGAGACGTTTTGCAGATGTGAAACGAGGTAGAGCTTACCGCTGATCTCCGTCATGTTGGATTCGGATTCGCCGTTAACGGCAGATGGAATCCCGTAATTCTGGGCGCCTGCTTGCCCAAGCGTAAAAATGGATTGCTGCAAGGGGTCAGAGGCAGCCAATATCGTTCCACTGCCGTCTTGCAGAACAGCACCGACGGTAGTATTGGCGTTTGCGTTAAATAAGCCGCTCAAGAAATCCTTAGCCGGGTAGCTTCCGACCAGGGCACCCACCGCCGAATTGTTGGAGTAGAGTGGGGTACCGATCTCGATCAAAGGAATACCATCTGTACTGACCACTGGCGGAAGCAGATAGGTTTTGCCCTGGCTGAGGGCCATCAGCGCCTGGAAGTAGGGTCTGCCACTCTCATTGGGAAGTGTTGTTGGATTCTCTACGTGGCCTGTAACATTGCCGTTTGCGCTTCCCACAACCGACACCAGGTTGCTGCCAGTAACGGACAGATAGCGCAGACGGTAGAAGGGTGAACCAGCCGCCGTCAATTGGTCTCCGAAGAACGGGGTCAGGTTGGCTTTAGCGAGGCGCATGTCGGCGTCAGGATTCCCAGCCACCGCCGACGTGAAGCTGACTACGGGGGCCTGAGAAGTCAATCCAAGCAATTTGTCGGAGAGCGTTCCGATACTCGAGATGATACGCCCCTGGTAAAGTTCGCGCTGGGCGGTTAATGCCTGTTGAGCATTGCTGCGCGCCAGCGAATCAAGGGGAGTTTGCACCTGGAAAAAGAGAAGGGCGAGTGCCAGGGCGATTCCGAACGTCAGCGGCAACAAAAGCTTGCTGCGGATAGGCAGCGCCCGCCAGCGGCGCCTCAGGTCAATGCCAACATTGGGTCGCTTCAGATTTGTCATAGGGTATCTTTCCTGGATCTTTCGGCAGCGGTCGCCAAGCGGATAGAGGCTTCTGGCACGTGCAAGGCTTGCCCAATCTCGCGGACAGCGATCTGTAAAATTTCTTCGACGTTGGTTTGCTGTGTGAGCCGCGAGGCGATCTCGTTCACAAGGTGTTCACGCTGCGCGCTGCGCTGAGATTCTTCGAACAGGCGGGCGCTATCTGCGCTCACCGCAAGGCGGGTAGCCAGTTCGCGCGCCAACTGGCGTGTATTTTCTGTGTAGGCGCTGCGCGGAACGTCGAATTCTACCGCGCCAAGCGCTTCACCGCGCAAACTCACCGGCACCGCAAAAGTAACGGTATCTTCGTTCACTTGCTCAACGAGCGCTCCGCTGGACACAGCTTTCTGCTGTAAGGGAGTCCAATCTTCGGCTGCCTGGCCGTTCGGCTCGCCGCTGGATGCTGCCGGAACACGACGGCGTTTCAGACTGAAGTTGCGCCATCCCTCACCAATCAGGCGGCTGTTGAGTTCCTCGATCTGAGCCAGGCGGCTGAGCGACTCTTCGAACAGCTTCGCGTTGTAGATGGCAATCGTCAGTTGGTTGGCAATTGAGGTAAATAGGCTCACGTCAGACTCTGCAAAAGCATCCACGTGCTGACTCTGCAAATCGAGCGCGCCCAGCATTTCCGCGCCGTTGGAAAGCGGCAGCGCCAGTTCTGACCGTGTACCTGGCAAGAAGGTGCTGAGGTTGGCCTGCGCCTGTGTATCGAGCGCTACATGTGCGTGGCCGTCCACGATGGCCTGGGTCACAGCCGTTGGCTCATCCAGAAGGATACGCTCGCCATTGATCACGGCGGCTTTGCCGCCATCACGTGTGGAGACGCGAAGCGTGGCCTGGTGCCGCAAATTGTCGCTCAAATAAACCTGGGCGTGCTGTATTTCGCTGAAATGCTGCCGGATCAAGTTCGCAACTGCCTGGAGGAGCGGATCGATCTCACGGATATTCGAAAGTGCCTGTCCAATCTCACGGCTGGCTTCGACATCTCGCGTGCGCTGCCTGACACGCATCTCAAGCGCCTGTATGTCGTGCTGCACGTTACGGGAATTCTCTGAGAACAGGCGGTAGATCTGTCCAAGTTCGTCCTGCTGCTGAATCGGCGCGCGCGTCGGGTCTTGTGCCACGGAAACGTCCTGCATTCGGCCTTCCACAGCTTCACGCACCAGAGCACGCAATTCGAGCACCGGACGAGCGATGGTTGTGTCGAGGAACAGGCCAAAGATGAACAGGACAACCAGACAGACTATTGCTATCAACAGGATCGGGATCACGAATCGCTGGGTGTCGGAATTAATTCCAAACGACAGAATGGGAATCTCTCCGACCAGCGCTAAGCGCGCCGACGGAACCGGCAGCGAGAAATCAAAGGCAGGCTGGGCAGTTAGCGGGCTTGTAACGCGCACAACAGCAGCCGTCTCAAGCGAAGGGTGTGCAACGGAGGCAGGCAACTCCACCGATTTCG
>DATGFK010000813.1:0-7050 GCA_035309185.1 Aggregatilineales bacterium | reverse complement strand
CGGGTCTGGGCCGGCGTATAACGCAGTTCGGGAAAGTCGTTGAGCGCCCGTTCCGACTGTCGCAGCGCCCAGACCGGCCCGCCCAGCAGGACTTCACCCTGGCGGTATAACGCGGCAACGCCAGGATGCTTATCGTCCGTCGTTCGGAAAACATTGTGTGCTTCGTCCTGCTTATCGTAGGTGAACTTTTGAGTCACCTGCATAATTCCGACAATCTGTGTACCCTTATCACTCTGCTCTACAAGGGCGACTTCGCTGCCTTCCCTGAGCGTGGCGGCGAAGGCAGAATCTACGGACAGCGTAATGGGGAGTGTCCAGGGAAGGCCATCAGGCAGATGCATTTCGCGTACCACCGATTGGTACTCGGCCTGTTCCATAAAACCGGTCAACGGACTCATCGCGCCATTGGCGATCATTTCCAGGTCGGCCAGGTTCTGTTCCGAAAGCACGACCTGGGGCAGGTCGCTGGCCCGCTCAGTGGCAGCCTTCAAGGCATCGCCGACCAGGGTGCGATTGACGAGCATTCCCCCATGTGGGGGAATCTGGACAATGGGTTTGGTTGTTTCGCGTACGGCTTCGGTCATGGTGAACTCTTTCGGGGTAATCGTGATGGTCTGGTTATGCCGCTGACTCGGTGCGGGGGATGAATCCTTTTTCTTCCAGGTAGTTGACGATACGATTCACGCTCTCGTCCACGCTTTCCTGGTCGGTATGAACGGTAATTTCTGGGTTCTCTGGTTCCTCATAAGGATCACTTACACCCGTAAAATTCTGGATCTCGCCACGGAACGCCTTGGCGTACATGCCTTTCACGTCACGGTCAGCGCACACTTGCAGCGGCGCATTCACATAGACTTCGATGAAGTTGGATGTCTCGGCGCGGGTCTTCGCGCGGGTTTCGCGGTAGGGTGAGATGAAGGATGCCACCACTCCCACGCCATTGCGGGATAGCAGTTTAGCCACGAATGTCACGCGCTCAATGTTTTTGTCGCGGTCTTCTTTGCTGAAGCCCAGGTCACGGGTCAATCCTTCGCGGACCGTGTCGCCATCAAGACGCTCAAAGCGTACGCCCCGGCCACGCAGGACAGGCTCCAGTGCCTTCGCAATGGTTGTCTTGCCCGCGCCGGAAAGGCCGGTCAGCCACAGTGTAAAACCCTCGTGTAAGACGGGGGCAACGGTAACGGTATCGAGTGTATCAACTGAAGTTTGAGTCACGGTTTGTTTGTCCTCCGAAGAGAAATTATAGCGGCAAATGACGCTTGTTCCGACTTTCACATAAAACCTTATACTTAACCCTCAACCTAACAGTTGGATGCGATGGCGCTATACCAGGATAGATGGGGGCGCACTCTGGCAATTCGTCTGTTGGCACAAATGATCTTCCGGACGTGGTTGAGGCCCATTCAGATGAAGAAAACGATCTCAGAGATCGTGATCGCTCGCGTTTGGCGTTCATGCTCGTGGCGGTTATAATGCTGCGCTGCGATAGCTTGTTATTGCGATGTATCAATTGTGTAAAAGTGGTGTAATGGTTTTCGGCGACAGAAGCATCGCCTGGGCAATGCAGCACCGCAGGCAGCACCGTCGAGCTATTGAAGGAGAATCATCAACTTGCTCAGTCCATTGGATTGGATGCTCGGGCTTTTTTCGCTGGATATTGGTATAGACCTGGGCACGGCTAACACATTGGTCAGTGTTCGCGGTAAGGGCATCGTCATCAACGAGCCGTCTTACGCAGCCATCGAAAAGAAAACACGCCGACCCATTACTTACGGCCACGAGGCCAAAGAAATGGGCGGGAAGGCGCCATCCCATATCCTGGTCGTGCGCCCACTCCGCGACGGTGTGATCTCGGAATTTGAGATTACCGAGGGGATGCTCCACTACTTCATCCAGAAGGCCCACGAGCAAAGTTGGGTGCCGATCCCGCGTCCGCGTGTGGTGGTGGGGATTCCAAGTGGCGTTACCGAAGTTGAAAAACGAGCCGTGTACGACGCAACAATGAGCGCCGGGGCGCGTGAAGCCCATTTGATCGAGGAGCCAGTTGCCGCGGCGATTGGCGCAGGATTGCCTATCCAGGAAACGCGCGGAAGTATGATCGTTGATATCGGCGGCGGCACCACGGAAGTCGCCGTTTTCTCGCTGGGAGGGATCGTGATCAGCCGCTCGATCCGCGTGGCAGGCGATGAGATGGACGAAGATATTGTTCAGTACATGCGCACGAAGCACAGCCTGCTGATCGGTGAGCGCGCGGCGGAAAAGGCCAAACTCAACATTGGTTCGGCCTTCCCTCTGCCGGAGGAGCGTACACACATGATGCGCGGACGCGATCTAAAAACGGGTCTGCCCAAGGCGATAGAGGTGAGTTCCATTGAGCTGCGCGAGGCGCTGTCGGGATCGGTGGGTATTATCATTGACACTATCCGCGATGCGCTGGACGAAACGCCGCCGGAACTGGTCGCCGACCTGATGGAGAGCGGAATCTGCATGGCGGGCGGCGGCAGCCAGTTGAAAGGGCTAACCGAGCGAATCGCGAATGAAGTGAAAATCCGGGTATGGCTGGCCGAGGATTCGATGACCTGCGTGGCCCGTGGCGCTGGTCGTATCCTTGAAGATTATGATAACCTGCGGAGTTTGCTGGCTGGCCTGGAACGAGGCAGTACACAGCATTGAGTTTGGGCTGAGGTCGCACGGATAGCCTATGCGTTCGGGTACAAGCCGCTTTCTGTTATTTGGGATTTCTGTTTTCCTGTGTCTGGTGATGATCGGAGCAAGCCTGGCCGGGCTACTCAGTCCAATCGAGGGATTGCTATCCATTCCGATTGGATTTCTGCAAGGGGCATCCAGCGGCGTTACCAATCGTGTCACAGGCCTGGTAAACAACATTTCTGACTATCAGAGTTTGCAACAGCGCAATGCCGAACTTGAGCGTGCGCTGATCGCCTTCCAATCGGAAATCGTTCAACTAAGGGAAATCAAGGCAGATTATCCCCGGCTGGCGGGCCTGCTCAACTATAAAACGGATAATCCCGATGCGCAGTACCTGGCTGCTACTGTCATCGGGCGTGACACAACAGGCCTATTGCGCACTATCACGATTGACCGTGGCACCCGCGATGGCCTGGCGGTTGGAATGCCTGTGGTCACCGAACTCGGTCTGGTCGGACGTATTTACCGGGCTACCGCCACTGACGCGCAAGTACAGCTTGTCACAGATATCAACAGCTACGTCAATGCGCGTCTTCAGACCTCGCGCGGCGAAGGCAGCATCGTGGGTACCCCCAGCGGCGATCTGCGGATGACTTTTATTCCGCTCTCGGAAGAGATCAAAGATGGCGACTCAGTTGTAACGTCCGGGATTGGCGGTAAATTCCCACGCGGAATTGTCATCGGGCAGGTTACCAATTCCCGGCTCGATGACACCAAATTGTTTCAGGAAGCCCAGGTGCGCAGCCTGGTAGACTTCAACCGGCTGGAAATCGTGCTGGTGATCACGACATTCCAGCCGCTCGACTTGTCGGCATTCGCCACTCCGACTCCCGTTCCGGGCGTACCGGGCCAATAATATGCGGCAGGGGCAAGGGTCGGCTACCGGCGGCGTCCCGATTGGCCGTTATATCGGCATTCCGATCCTGTTTGTGGCCGTTATCATCCAATCTACAATCATGCCAGTAGTCCAGGTAGCAGGCGGGAAACCTGACCTAGTTTTTCTGATTGTGCTGTCCTGGATGATGCTCGCCGGGTTGGAAGAGGGCTTATTCTGGGCCATTGTCGGGGGCGTGTTACAAGACATTGCAACCGGCACGCCTACGGGGACAACCGCGCTCGCACTGGTTGTCGTCGCAGGCTTGGAACACTTTATCCTCGGCCCGATTGGCCGGGACAATCTAGTCCTTCCGCCCGTCGTTGCCGTGCTTGGCACGATTTTTTACCTGGGATTTCTCGGTATTGTGCTGGCCGTGCTGGGTCGGCTGTCAGTGTTGACTGGCCCCGCAGACATTGGTTACGTCTTGACGACGATTCTGCTGCCGACGCTGATCTTCAACCTGATCCTGATCCTGCCTATCTTTAGAGTCCTGGGCTTCGCCTTTGCCTGGACACGCCCGCGCCGGGTATCCCTGTAACCTTATTGACCGCTGCCCTGCGCGGGTGGCGGGCTGTCGAAGAAAAGTTGCCACCATAGCTGCCAGTTTTGTGACTGCTGCGAAGAGGCGACCTGCGGCGCAGCCACAAACGGAGTCGGGCTGGGTTGGGGTGTCATAGGCCCTGGAACGGGCACAACAAGCACTTCGTCCCCTTTGACCATTTTGCCTTCGCCGCGTGCCCACTGTTCGATAAAAGCATCACTGCTCACATCGTATAATTGTGACTGTAACGCCGTGGCCTGTGCCTGCAACGTCGAAATGGATCGCAGCATATTGTCGCGATCAGTCGAAATACGCTGACCAGCGGCGATGCGCCCACTGAAGTTGATCGCCAGCAGCAGACTGATCGCCAGGATTGCGCCGAACACAATTTGCAGGTTCGATCCCTGGGGTCGGGGAAGACCGGGGCGTCGGGCAGGCGTGCTCATTGGCGTGCCAGCGGAAACTCGCGGTGGGAGACTCCGCAAGAGATAAAGCGCATTTCAGATACCTACTTCTAAGTTGCTGTACTGGCCGTAGTTCCTTCGCTACCGCTCGTTGAAGCAGGGCCAGTGGCCTGGCTGGCGGAATCCTCTGGCTTGGGTGCTACTTTGGGCGGCTCAGCTACAGGAAGCGTAAAGGAAAACGTCGTACCCACCCCTAACTGGCTGCTTACCCACATATCGCCACCATGCGCCTGCACGATGCGTTTGGCGATCACCAGCCCCAGGCCAGTCCCTTGCGTAAATCCTGCGGTATCCGGGACGCGATAGAACTTTTCAAACATGTGCTTCTGGGCTTCTTCCGACATGCCGCGTCCCGTGTCACGCACATCAATACGCATTTGCGGCTCTTTGTTGTCACCCTCGGAAGGCGTCGAGGAGATGTGAATTTCGCCTTTATCTTTATTGTATTTGATGCCATTGGTTAACAGGTTGAGCAGGACCTGCTTAACCTTGCCCCGGTCACTATTGAGCATCACATTGTCTTCACACTCAACAATTACCGTGACATTACGTTCGGTGGCCTGGTTACGCACCACGTCAACACTTTCCCGCACGAGATCAGCCAGGTTATATACAGACGTTTCCAGGCGTGCGCGCCCTGATTCCAGGCGGGCCAGGTCGAGAAAGTCCGTAGTCAGATGCGTCAGGCGTTCAGTCTCGCTTTCCATCGTGGTGATGATCTGCGTGCGGCGCTGATCCGGGAGATCGGGGCGCAGCAGCAGTGTGGTGCTGGCCTTGAGAGCAGCCAGCGGCGTGCGGAGTTCGTGAACCATTTCAGCAATAAAGTCGCTCTGCTGAAAGAGCCGCGCATTCTCGATGGCAACTGCGGCCTGAGCTGCAAGGGTCGTCAGCGTATCTACGTCGTCGTCGCTCCAGTGGTAGCCTTCACGCTTGTTGATCGCCTCGACCACCCCGATGATCTTGTTATGGGCGATCATCGGCACACCAAGCAGGTTGCGCGTACTATTGCCCACCGTATCGTCTACACGTCGGAAGAAACGTGGCTCGTTGCGCGTATCTTCAACCAGCACCGGCTGTCCGTGCTGCACGACCCAACCGGCCAGGCTGCCCTCCAGCGGCACGACGATGGCTTCCATCGCGCCGAGAGACATATCTGATGCCGCCTCAAAACGCAGTTCACCAGTCGTCTGGTCGATCAGCAAAATGGATGCGCCCTCGGTATCCGTGAGTTCCGTCGCGGCCTTGATGATCCGGCCCAACAGGGTTCCGAGGTCCAGGGTGGAATTGAGTTGCTGGCTGATCTCCATGAGGCGCTCGTAACGCGCCATCAGTTGGAGATAATTGCGAACCGCAACTTCGTCTATCTGTGTTTGTTGTGGGCGCATTTCAAACTGCCTCCAAAGCGTTCACGATTTGTGGCCGTATCGTTATCAACCCGTAAGGTGATTCATGCGCAAGATACGCTCCACTGGCGTCTTTTTGAGAAGAAAATCAAAAACAAGAATAGTTCCCTGGTTTGCTATGTCAGCACATAGCCCAGGCAACTATTCCCCAACAATATCACGTTTGCGCCAATGACGCCACCACGCATGTGACATTTAATTTAGGTTTGAATGCTCCTGCTGATTCTTCTTTTCGTCGAAGACGATTTCGCCGTCGTTGCCGATGTGAAACGGCACACCCTGTTCCCGCAAGCGTTCTATCTTTTCGGGATCATGACCATGATGACGCGCTTCGCGCTGCTCCTGGCGGGCCTCGACGTTTTCGCGCGTGCGCTCAGCAGCGTCAGATTGCACGGCTTCCAAGAAATAGTCCTGAAGTCTGTCCAGGGCATAAACACCTACAACAATGATAGTTGGAACAAGGAGCCAGGGTATTTGAGCGCTATTGTGTGTCAGGAGAAGTATGGGGACGCCCACCATGCAGGCCACAATACATAATTTAACGAGAGGTAGAAAAAACGTTCGCCAATGTCGGCTGGTTGCCAGCATTTTCCTGGCTGAGCGGGTGCTTCGCCGCCTGTTCAGTTTGCGTGGATCAATTTGCTGTTGGTTCATGCTATTCTCGATTCCTGCGCGACTTAACGGTGCATTCGCTCCCAGCGCCCAACCCACTTCCAGTTGGAGGTGTCGCGCTCGTTTGGCCCGACGATCTGCGCGGCCTGTTGCGCCTGCTGATGAGCAACGAGTGTGGCGATGATCGCAGCAGTGCGCATTTTGTGCTCGTCAACGTCATCGGAATTCGGCGTGTAGTAATGTTCGATGTAGCTGGTATCAAATTTGCCTGAAATGAAGTGATGGCTGCGCATCAGCTTTTGATGGAACGGAATGTTGGTGTTGAGGCCCATCAAACGGTATTCGTCCAGGGCGCGGGCCATACGTACGATTGCTTCGCCGCGCGTTGCCCCCCAGCAGATCAACTTGGCAAGCATTGAATCGTAGTAAGGCGTGACGACATAG
>DATGFK010000812.1:0-2868 GCA_035309185.1 Aggregatilineales bacterium | reverse complement strand
GAAGCTGAGTCAGGCGGATGCGGTGGCGCATACGCGCCTGCTGAAGGAAGAGGTGGACGAGGAGGACATTGCCAAGATCGTCAGCAAGTGGACGGGCATTCCGGTGTCGAAGATGCTGGAGGGCGAGGTCAAGAAGCTGGTTACGATGGAAGACCGGCTGCGCGAGCGTGTTGTTGGTCAGGATGCTGCGCTGGCTACAGTTGCGAATGCGATTCGGCGTTCGAGGGCTGGATTGTCAGATCCAAAGAAGCCGATCGGCAGCTTCATCTTCCTGGGGCCTACGGGTGTGGGCAAGACGGAGACGGCGCGGGCGCTGGCGGAGTTCCTGTTCGATGATGAGCACAATATGGTGCGCATCGATATGAGCGAGTACATGGAAAAACATGCCGTGGCTCGTTTGATTGGTGCGCCTCCGGGATATGTGGGGTATGACGAGGGCGGGCAGTTGACGGAAGCTGTGCGGCGGCGGCCGTATTCGGTGATCCTGTTCGACGAGATCGAGAAGGCGCATCCGGATGTGTTCAATGTGCTGCTGCAGGTGATGGATGACGGGCGGTTGACGGATTCCAAGGGCAGGACGGTGGACTTCAAGAATACGGTGCTGATCATGACTTCAAACCTTGGCGCGAACCTGCTGATAGGCGATCTGGTGAAGACGGAGCATGATTTCGAACAGGCGCAGGAGTCGGTGATGCGGGTGGTGCGGGAGCACTTCAGGCCGGAGTTCCTGAACAGGGTGGACGACATGATTGTCTTCCGTCCGCTGGGCGCGGCGCAGATGCACCACATTCTCGATCTGCGGCTGAACGACGTGCGGAAGCTACTGGAGAGCAGGGCGATTTCGCTGGAGCTGACGGAGCCGGCGAGCCAGCTGATCCTGGCGGCGGGGTCGGATGCGGCTTACGGGGCGCGTCCTTTGAAGCGGGCGCTGCAGCGGATGGTGCAGGACCCGCTGGCGATCAAGATACTCAACGGCGAGATCGAACATGGTTCGCATGTGAGGATCGATGTAGATCGGAGTTCGAATCAGCTGCGCTTTGAGCCTATGGGGCGTGAGGCGATGGCGTAACGGCAGGGAACAGGGAGTAGGGAACAGAACGACTGCGGCGGGTTGGGGCTTTTCGCTTCCGGCCCGCCTTTTTTTTGGAACGCACATGAAATGTATCTGACGGATCGGCGCGCGGCGTTTATGTATGTCTGGAGCGGCGTGAGCGCTTGCGGGTTGCGTGTGGAGCGTAGGTCCACTGCCTGACTGGGCCTACGTCAACATGGACGAACTGGCTCGCTGGGTAGTAGCCGACTCCTCCAGCCTCGAGCGATTTTGCAGCATCGCGCAGGAGCGGCGCCGGGACGCCAGGGACGCGGAGGTCGATGGCTTTGGCGACGATGTGCTGCGAATGTTCGGCGGCATTGGTAGTTCCACTTGCGCGCAGCATGTCGTTGGTTTCCTGGGAGCGGTAGCCTGAGAGAATGTCGATCACACCGTTGGACTTACCCAGCTTCGCGAGCACGGTGTGGAGCACGTCGAATGTACGCGGATCGAACTCGCTCACTTCCTCGTTGTGGCTGTCTCGCAGAAAATGATTGAGATCGTTGAGCGCCTGGGGGATGTATGTGTCGCCGATCCGGTACACTACGTCGATTATCTCGCCGGTATGACTGCGGGCAAGCTTCAGCTCGTACTTCTGGCCTTCGATGGGCAGATCGTCTGCGTCCTCGGGGAGCAGGCCGACGCCGGGCAGAGCTGCGTTGACAAAGGCATGCGCCAGAGCGCGGAGCCTGGGGTGTTTGCGCGTCCCTGCCTTGCGGGCGCTGGCCGTAGGAGCAACGACGCCCAACAAGGCGATAGTGACAAGAACCGCGAGCTTACGGGAGGATACGAGGGAGCGACGAGGGGTAGACAGGCACCGTGACAAATCGGCAAATCTCCGGCTTTAGGTTTGCGCGGCACTGAAACCAGGAACCCAAATGGGAGTTGCCAGTCGTCATTCGCTTCGTCGAGTGTACCTTATGACACAAGGCACCCTGTACCTGGCGCCGAGCGGAAGCCCTAAGATTCTCTACTTTCAGCTCATCGAAGATCGGCCCAGGTCCGAGATGACTGTCAATTGCCAGCAGTGCGGATGTCTTGCTATTTCTTGCCCTTCATTGCTTGTCGTAAACCAGCTTCAGTGTCATGGGCTTTCCGTCGGCGTCAACGCCTGAGGCTGTGGCGGTCATGGTTTTGCCATCGGCTGAGATCACGATGCGTCCACTGGCGTGATATTTGGTTTTGGAGCTTTTGGCTTCGTAGGTGAAGGTGTTGGCGTCTCCCTGCTTGATCGAGATGCTGTCATAGGGCGATCCCTGGCCTGTTACAGCTGACGACGAGCCATCGAACTTCGCGGTATAGCTTGCATTGATGGCCGAGCCATCCGTGCGGGTGCCGGTGTTCGTCACCTTGACGCCGCCGGGCGCCGCTTCCCGCGTGACGGTGAGGCTTTTCACCGGCCATGGCGCCGGCGTGTATTTGCACTTCGCGACGTTAGCCTTCCAGGTCCCGAGTGAGTTGTCTGCGCCCCATGCGGACACGGTCGTAGTGATTGCTATAGCGAACAGCGCCAGGCTGAGTATCTTTCGCATATTGATTCTCCTTGTCTCATTGAGCGGTACGGGCTGTCTGTACCGTCTCTGGCCACGTGCCCGGGAATAGGAGGTTTCAGCCGGCGGGGGAAGAGAACTATAGCTGATACAACGAATCGAGGACCGTCAACTTGCCACGGGGACCGAGCTTATCACAGGGCGAGGAAGATCAAACACCGTTTTGTTGGGGCTGGATGCTCGCCGTCTGCTCTACGGCCGTGTCGCCCTCAACGTTTCCTGTTCTCA
>DATGFK010000811.1:0-5652 GCA_035309185.1 Aggregatilineales bacterium | reverse complement strand
GGAAAACAAAACGCCTGGGCAGCGCGAAGCCATAGCGCCGCTGGATAAGCTTTTCAAATGCCCAACGTGCAGTGCATCACCCTTGCGCCGAGAAGGCGACGTGATGGTCTGTCCTGAACACGGGCATCGCTGGGCTATTCGCGATGGCATCTACGACTTTAAGGAGCCTGCCGCTGATTGATAAAATACTCGTTTTCCAGCCCGCAACAGACTATAATTCAACTATAAATTCGGTGATCCGGCGGCCCGGAGGGTCTTCTGATGGCCTCAACGGCATCGGTAAATTCTGCGTCCCAAACCCTGTCCGATGTTGATAAACAGAGATTGATCGCTGCGGCTCAGCACGCTCGACAATATGCTTACGCGCCCTATTCGGATTACCTGGTCGGCGCGGCGCTCCTGGCGCCTACTGGCGAGATCTATAGCGGCTGCAATGTCGAAAATGCGGCCTATCCCTCGACCATTTGCGCCGAGCGTGTTGCCCTGGTGAAGGCCGTCAGCGAGGGAATACGCAACTTCAATGCGATTGCGGTGGTCACAGCCAACGGTGGATTTCCTTGCGGTTCGTGCCGCCAGATGCTTTACGAATTCTGTCCCCAGGCGACAGTGATCATTGCCGACGAGGGCGGCCAGATTATAGACGAAACGACGCTGTCTGCGCTGCTGCCGGGCGGCTTTGGCAGGCAGCAGGTTCTCAAACATGGCCCGGCTTGAACGTTCGTTCAAAACAGCGGCCATTGTTCTCCGGCGCCAGGACTACGGCGAAGCAGACCGTCTGCTGACTATCCTTACGCCCGAACACGGGAAGCTGCGCGTCATCGCCAAGGGGGTCAATAAACCCGCTGGCCGCAAGACCGGGCATGTCGAACTTTTCACACGCTCCATTATGTTGATCCGGCGCGGCAGGGAAATACACGTCGTATCCCAGGCCGAGATGGTTGAGCCATTCTTGCCCCTGCGTGAAGACCTGGAACGTGGCGCCTATGCCAATTACCTGGCCGAACTCCTGGATCATTTTACTGAATTCGAAGAACAAAATATGACACTCTACCGGCTGCTGGACTCAGCTCTGGGATGGCTCGCGTTACCACAGGTGGATCTCCGCCTGGTAGCCCGTTATTATGAGCTTCACCTGCTTCAGCTTGTTGGATTTCAACCATCACTGTTCAACTGTGCGGTGGGCCAGGAAGAGATCACCGCGCGGGATCAATACTTCAGCCTATCCGACGGCGGCGTCGTCTGCACCGATCACTACCGGAGCAGCACCCACTTAATCGCCCTCAATCTGACTGTTCTGAAGACGCTGCGTTACCTGCAAACCCGTGACTACGAGACGATCAGCAAGCTGCGACTGGATGGCGTTCTGCATCTTGACCTGGAACGGATATTACAGGATTACGTCGTCCACGTCCTCGAAAGACGGTTAAAGAGCGTAGAGTTCATTCGTAGACTGCGTCGTATGGACATGATCTCATCGCCATGAGCAGTGAAACCCAAACACCTCTGTTGACTGATTTCCCCGCTTACGAAAAGCAGGCGATCAAGGTTGAGAGCACGGGAACGCTTCTCGCGTGGTTTCCCCTGCTCTTGATCCTGGCAGTGGCAATTGCCATCCGCCTGCCCATGCTAACGCAGGTGGGCTACCGGTGGGATCTCTACTCTTTCGAAGATTGGATTCGCCGCGCCGACAAGAATGGCTTCCTTGCCCTGTACGCACAACCAGCGCCAGACGAGGGCATTGAGACCGATCATCCCCCGCTTGGCGTAGCACTGCTGGATTTGAGCAGCCGTCTGTACCTGGACAGCGCGGGACAGGTCAATTCTGTTCCTCCTAACCATGCGGTCGATTCAACTCCTCAGTACGTTCGCGCTCTGAAACTACCGCCCTTTATCTTTGATCTATTGCTGGTTTGCATTGGCTATGGAATCGCCTTGCGCGAGGCGAACTGGCGGTGGGCTATCGCCGTAGGCTGTGCATTGGCGCTCAACCCGGCCCTGTTCATAGATTCGGCCTGGTGGGGGCAGACGGATGTTATCTTTACGACATTCATGGTAATGACCATCTATGCGCTGCACCGCCGCTGGATCACGGTGACCTGGGTTCTGTACGCTATTGCCATCCTTGCCAAATTTCAGGCAATCGCCCTGTTGCCACTGATCCTGGTACTCGGCTATCGGCGCACCAACCTCAAGCGGATGGCAATTGGCGCGCTCATCTTTGCTGCACTCATTCTGATCCCTCTACTTCCCTTTATGGCTGTGAGCGGAGTCAGCGAAACACTGCGCCCGTATCTTGAAGCATCGGGGAAGTATCCCTTCATTACCGTCAAGGCCGACAATTTCTGGCTGTGGAGCCTGGCTTCCACACGGAATATGGAAAGCTCCTGGGACAAAATGCCTCCCGACTCGCAGGTGACGTGGGGCGATGGGATTTACTGGGGTCCAATTTCCGGGCGCATAGTTGGGATGGCGCTGTTCGGATTATGTGCGCTGGTCATTGTGGCACGAGGCTGGCAGAATCCCGATCAGGGCAATGATTATTTGCTGGCCGCTGGACTATATGTGGCCTTTTTTACCTTCGCGCCGGAAATGCAGGTGCGTTACCTGTACCCTGCCATTCCACTGATCACCCTGGCTGGCATCAAACGACCCTCGATATGGCTGCTGTGGCTCGGATTGTCGGTCGTGTGCCTGTTCAACATTCTTGCCGAAACGCTCTACACGCGAAATCCGTTCTGGAACTTTATCTATCTCGCGATGCCCTGGCACTCGTACCAGGTTGCCCGCCTCGAAGTCGTTCTGTGCGTGGCGTTGATGGTCTTTATTCTGGCGCATCGTAAAGACGCACCCGCTTACCCCAATTCAGCGCAAAGCAGTGCTGGCTGATCGCTCTGGCAACTCGGCTCCGCCCGGAACGCTCTACAGTTGTCGTCAAAGGACAACATATCCTGGGCGCAAGCACTACGAGACGCTAAAGTGCATCACTCTAACAATGGGCGCTCCCGCATCTATGGTATATGTGGGGCCAGCTTGCACCTGAAGCAGTGTTGGATTCTGCCAATAGTAAATGCCCAGCCACAGATCATATTCTCCTGGCGCAAGATTATCTGGTAATTTGAATGTTTGGCTGGCAAAAGCGTAGGCTTCGCCGGGAAAAAGCTGGCTCGTAGGTTTCTGATCGACCAGTAACCCGCCATTGGCGTCGGCCAGGGTTACACCCTCCTCTGCCCGTCGTAGATAAAGGCCATAAGAATAGTCGAGTGATGGCTGTTGGCGGGCGCGCCACCAGTCTTTGACCAGCACTGACTCGCCCTTGGAATAGGTGATCCGATCCTGGGAACCTGGTACTAGCTCGAACAGGTCGCCGAAGACAGCCGAGTTCTGCGTGGTCGGACGGGATTCATACAAACGCACGCCCCAACCGTCGAATTGGTAATCTTCCGTCAAAACCCGACCAACAGCCGGGCCTGGCGACACGGGTACGGGAATGAAATAAGGGCGTACATCCCAAACACGCCGCACAGCGTTGACATCTAGGTAGTCGTTGGGGGCATCCCATACAAAATAATCTGGCTTTAGATTTGGCGCATCGAACTGTAGATGATAGGCCGCCTCATCCTGAATCGAACTCCCGCGTGCGCCAAGGTTCATGTCATACCAGATTTTGTCGCCGGGCAGGTAATGCTGAGACAGGGTTTGCATTAACTCTCGATGGGGCGTGCGAGGTGGTAGAAACCCGTCTGCGTGAAAGAGCACCCCAATGATGATGACACACAGGAGTATAGCAACGCGCGCGCGTGTATCGGGCATCCGATGGATCGTCACGCCTGCCAGAAGCGCCAGGGCTGGAATAATGGGCAGCACGTAGCGTAACCCGTAAATCGGAATCGCAAGGTTGATGACAAAAAAGAGGCTCACCGTCAGGAATAGCCACAGAACAAGGGCGATGACGGCCTGCCTGTAGCGACGGTTTACACTGGGAGCCAGGCCGAGAACAAGGGCCATGACAATCAAAATCAGGATATAGCCTGATTGTTTTGCAGTATATGTGCTGATGAAATTCGCAATGGCTCTAAGCGAAGTGGGTACGGTGCCCAGAAATTTGCCGATAGCTGGCGCCGTGGGACTGTTGTTGCCCGACTGGGCCTTCGCCTCGTGAATCTGAAAGAGAAAGGATGGAATCCAGGGGATAAAGGCGAGCAGCGCGATAGCGCAGGCGGCGAGAAACTGTCGCAATTTGTTGCGAAAAAACAGCAGGACAACCAACGCCTGGGACACAACTACAAACGCGGAGAAATAGTACGTGTAGGCCATCAAACCCAGCACCGCGCCATAGCCCAGTGCCGCCCCCTGCTTTCCCCTCAGCATTCTACCCATCAGCCACCAACTCAAGGCAACCCACATCACGATGAGGGGATACATGCGCAGATCACGTGAGTAGTACACAAAAATACCGCTCGTTGCCAAGAAAGCTGCCCCACCAAGGCCAACCCACTTGCTATTGAACCATTCTCTACCGATCCTGAAGCAGATTGCGACAGCCAGCAGCGCGGGAATGGCGGACGATAGGCGGATCATGAATAGGTTTTCACTGCCTGTCCAGTTGACCCAGGCCCATACGGTCATGTAATAAACGGGCGGATGCACATCCACAGCCGTTTCCTGAACAAGTCCAAATAGCCCTGAACGCTCCATACGAAGCGTGGTGGTTTCGTCAATCCACATACTTTCGTAGCTCAAATGAGAGACGAATATCACCCAGGCTAACAAACAAACCAGGGCGGCACTCATGCAAAACCAGAAAGAAGGCTGCTTGCGACGAATGGATTTATCGTGGCTTTCCAGCAAAGAACGTACTCCATACGATGGGCGTTGCGTGGCAATTTTCGGGCGTGCGTGGTGCCCGGAACGCAAGAATTATATGCCATTGGGTACGATGTGGAAAGACCGACGGCGGTCTCAGCACTGTGCTATAATGCTCCTAACAATTGCGAAGTTTTTTCGAGTTGATTTTACGGACAATTCCCATGATCCGAATGCTGCATTTTGCTGATGTTCACATCGGTATGGAAAATTATGGGCGAACCGAACCCAGCACGGGCCTTAGTTCGCGCGTGGTGGACTTTCTACGCCGCATGGATGAGATGGTCGAGTATGCCCGCGAAAACGACGTGGATATGGTCGTCTTCGCCGGCGATGCCTTCAAGAATCGCCAGCCAAATCCAACCTTTCAACGCGAATTTGCCTGGCGCGTGCGCGATCTGTGCGATACCTGTCCCGTGGTTTTGCTCGTCGGAAACCATGACTTGCCGACCTCGCTGGCTCGCGCGTCCAGCATCGAAATCTACCAGACGCTCAACGTTCCGAACGTTGTGGTTGGAGACACTTACGAACTTCATCAACTGGATACCAAGAGCGGCCCGGTTCAGGTTGCCACGGCTCCCTATCCAACGCGCGCCCGTCTGCTTGACGGCGGGAACAGCGAAAAGCACAGCATGACCCTGGCTCAGGTTGACCAGGAATTACAAGTGGCGCTCCAAACCATCCTTGGCGAACTGGCGCGGCGGGCTGCTGCGTCGGAGGCACCCCGTGTGCTGACGGGCCACTTCACGATAACTGGCGCCACGTATGGCAGTGAGCGCGGAGTGATGA
>DATGFK010000810.1:0-4838 GCA_035309185.1 Aggregatilineales bacterium | reverse complement strand
GCCGTTGGGAGAAGTGGCCCGCTCTGCCCATGATATGAAGCGGGAATATAAGGTGTTGTCCACCTTGGATCAGTCGTTTCGCTATGCGCCACACGCCTATCTTTATTGCGACGACAAAGCAATCTTGGGCACTGATTTTCTTGTCATGGAGCGCCGAGAAGGCATTGTCGTCCGCCGCCGGATACCCGATACCTTCGCCAGCATGGCTCACACGCCGCGCCAGATGAGCCTGGCGCTGATTGACGCGCTGGCTGAACTGCACGCGGTTGACTATGAGGCGGTTGGACTGGGCGATTTGGGACATCCCGTCGGGTTCATCGAACGCCAGATCGAGGGGTGGTACAAGCGCTGGCAGGCTGCCAAGACAAACGCCGTACCGGAGATGGATGCCGTCTATGAGTGGCTGAAAGAGCATTTACCGCTGTCAAGCGATGTTTCACTGGTTCACAACGACTACAAATTGGACAACGTTATGTTTGCGGCCGACGATCCGGCGCGGATCGTGGCTATATTCGACTGGGATATGTGTACACTTGGCGACCCACTATCCGACCTGGGTTCGTTGATCGCATATTGGACGGAGCCAGGTGATTCGCCCTATTTCCAGGGCGCCTCGATGATGCCCACTGGCGATCTAGGATTTTTGACACGTTCCGAATTGGTGGCGCGCTACGCGGCAAAAAGCGGACGCTCGGTCAGTAACATCAACTTTTACCACGCGCTGGGCCTTTTCCGGATCGTGGTGATTGTTGCGCAGATCTACATTCGCTACGTGCGCGGCCAGACCCAGGATCAGCGATTTGCGCAGTTTGGAATGATGATTCCCATTATGGCGCAAGCCGCACAGGCTGCGGCACTGGCAGGATCGCGTACTCCATAGCGTTCAGATTCAAGATCAATGCCGCCTAATTGCCAACACGGAATCCGCTCACCAGGATTCGATTCGAGCCATTGGCAAGTGAAAGCCGCTGGCCGGTAGCCAGGCGATACATGCCGAACTCAAGCTGATAGTCGCCCGACGGCGTATTGGCAGGTAGGGCCAGGTCGTGTTCGTCCTCGATGATCAGGCCGGGCCACAAGGCAGTTGTCGGCGTGCTGGCCGGATAGCTATCCATACTAGCCCAAAGCGGCCCATTGGTTGCCGGATTGAAAGCGCTGCCGATCAGGTGGGTAAAGACGGTGAAATTGTCTGTCGGCCTCTGGTCAGTCCGCCAGTAGATTGTTACCTTCAGCGTATCACCCGGATGCAGATCGTGTGTATTCACGGCGTAGCCCAGGATGTGGAAAGGCCCTAGCGCCGCATTCACGTTCGTCGGGGGGTTGACGGGCGGGGGTAGGCTGTGCGTCACCTGGATGGTGTACTGCTGCGCTCCCGCCTGAATTTGATATGGCCCAGGCGGGAAAGCAGGGTAGATGGGGAACTGCGCAAGCTGCCAGGTTTGGGCGGCATCCTGTTTGGCGATCACCTGGCCCTGGTAAGACAGTGCGGCAGAGATTCCGCCCGGCACGCCGATCCGCGCCGTATCGCCGGGACGTGCCTCGTGGATCGGCAGGGGGAGAATTGCGGTGCTGTCAGGCAGCGTCATATCCGAAACCGCATACAGATCGATTCCGTTGTAGTCAATCGGAATACGCAGAACGCGATGGTAATGCGCATCCAACCAGGGGATCGCCTTGTTGGATGGATCGCCCAGGCTGCGTTCGATCTCGAGCACCCAGAAGCGCTGGCTACTGCCGATGGTTTGGGCCAGCGTCGCGTCGGAATCGCCCCCCAGCAGTGGAATGCCCTGTGCCTGGATGGGCGAGTACGGAAAATACGGCGGCTTGTCGCCAGCAGCGCGGTTGAGATGATAGTAAACCAGCGGATAGCGGTCACCGGATACAAAAAAGACCGGCTCATCGGGCCTTGCCAGCAGGCTCACGGTGCGCAGCAGACTTGCATAGTCGTCACGATAGTAGTGGCTGTCGGCGTAGACGAGGTAGGTGTAGCCGTACAGTATCGTCATTGCCAGCACTGCCAGCCGCCCGATCCCAAGCCGGAGCCGCAAGAATTGATCGAGCGCCAGCCCAACGCCCACATAAACCACGGGCACAAAGATCAGTAAATAGCGTTCTTCGGGCTTGGGATGGTAAAAGTGGTTGGGAAAACTGAGCAAGAAGATTGCTACCGGGGGCAGCAGTGTCACCAGCAACACGAGCAGTCCATTCGATACTTGCTTGCGCATGTAGAGCGCCAACCCGGCCAGCAGCCCCGCCACGACGAGAACCGTCGGCAGCACATACTGATCCACGTTGACCGAGGTGCCCACAGCCAGCAGCGTTCCGGCGAGCTGAAAAATAAAGGCAGGCGGAA
The DNA here is from genome assembly GCA_035309185.1 of Aggregatilineales bacterium. Classification (GTDB taxonomy): domain Bacteria; phylum Chloroflexota; class Anaerolineae; order Aggregatilineales; family UBA2796; genus DATGFK01. The sequence goes on along the minus strand of DATGFK010000810.1, from coordinate 2,485 downwards.
CTTCCACGTTTGTGCCGCCGCCCCGCGTCCGGGCGATGGCATAGACAACCCATACGACCAGGACCGCCGCACATAGCAGCATTGCCACGATCCAGCGAAGGTGGAAGGCGCGCGGGCGTCGCCTCAGGGTCAACAGCCAGTGCAGATTCAGGATCACGATGAACAGAATGCCCAGGTAATGGGTCAGTGTCGCGGCAGCACAGGCGCCGATCAGCAGCGCCCACCACGCCGACCAGCACACGCCGAGTCGCAGGTAAGCGTAGCAGGCCAGCGTCCCCAGGCAGGCGGCCATCGCGTACATGCGCGTTTCCTGCGACCAGTGGACATGAAAGGCCGACAAGGTGATAAACAGCGCCGCGAGCAGCGCGGCCCGTGTTCCGCCCAATCGGTGGGCCAGCGCATAGACCGCCGCCACGCCGAGCAATCCCCACAGGACTGAGACGTACCGTGCCGCCAGTTCACTGATCCCGGCGATGCGTACCCAGCCGTGCAGAAGCCATTCATACAGTGGGGGATGTACGTCGTCCGCTGTAATCTCAGTGGTCTGCACAAAAGGTTGCTGGGCTGTCCAGATTGACCACGCTTCGTCCCACCATACGGCCTTTTCTGCCAGCGCATACATCCGCAGGCCGGCGGCCAGGAGAAGGATCGTTGTCATGGCGATGAGTGGTCGTTTGGCGATCATCAAGGGATCACTCCGGCGGGCGAGGTCAATGGATCAATTCACCGCGCCGACTGCACGAATTCGAGGCGCTTGCCGAATGCTTGCTCGAAGATGTCTGTGTGACGTTCGGCTGACCAGATCGCCACGGACACATCGGCCTGGCTGATGATCTCGATGCGTGCCCAATTTTCACCCGTTGCCAGGCGCACGGCTTGCACCGCCCCATCTCGGCTACGATCCAGTTGTTCTGCCAGTCGCAGTAGTGCCGTCATTTTGAGCAGTCGTTTGTCGTCGTCGTCCTGGAGGACGCTTGCAAGCTCCCCGGCATACGGCATTCCCTTGCGATGGAAGCGGATCGTCAGGGCGATCAGCGCCAGTTCGCGGTGGCTGTAGCCCGGCAGTCCGGAATTCAGCACCAGATAGTAGCCGTGTCGATGATGATCGTTGTAGTCCACCGTCATGCCGATGTCGTGCAGCGTACAGGCAGCCCACAGCAATTGACGTTCTTCCAGCCCGCACAGCGGATCGTCGCGGAGTTGATCGAACAGACCAATCGCAAGCCGTTCGACGTGTTCGACGTGCGCCTGCTGGTATTGGTACAGGTGCGCGACGTTCATCACGCTGGCCCGCCGCACATCCTCAAAAATCGGAGGCTTGTTCGTGGACAGAAAGCCTTCATAAAACACGCCTTCGCGTAGACCCTGCGCACAAACCGTCATGCGGTCATAACCGGCGTGCTTCATACACTCTTCAATGACGATTGCGCCAGCCAGGGCGATGTCGGCCCGGTCAGGCTTCATACCGGGCAAAGCCATGCGCTGCTGCACCGTCAAATATTCCATTTGCTCAATGGCCCGCCGTAAGTCGGAATCGCGCAACTGGAAGCCGTGTAGTTCGCCCATCGGGTAATCAAGGGATTTCTGCGCCATATGCGTGACGTTGCGCAGCGATCCGCCCAGCCCGACCAATCGCGTTCCGGGCCGCACGTCGAACCAGGCCAGAGCCTCAAGCTGCTCCCGGATATGTTTGCGAAAGCGGGCCACAGCGGGCTTGCTGGCGGGTGCTTCCGGCAGCCATTCCTCGGTGGCCCGCAGTGCGCCCAGCGTCAAGGTGACAGTCTCCTGGAATTGGCGGTTGTCCACTCGCGTGATCTCCAGGCTGCCGCCGCCAAGGTCAATCACGAATCCGTTGCGCAACGTCGTGCTGTTTTCGGCTGCCAGGTACCCGTAGTAGGCTTCCTCTTCGCCGGAGAGTACGCGCACGTCAATGCCAGACATGGCCTTGACTCGTCGCAAAAAAGCGGGGCTGTTCTTCGCTTCACGAACCGCGCTCGTTGCCACGGCGCGGATGTCGTCAATGTCACACGCTTTGCAGAAGGACGCATACAGGCGCATCGTCTCCACCGCATGATCCATCGGCTTGTCTTGCATCAGGCCATTTTGGCTGATGCCATGCGCCAGCCTGACGGTCTCCCTAACCTCATCTGTGACCTGGAAATGATAGCCTGTACGGTAGGTAATCACGATCAGACGGAAGCTGTTGGAACCCACGTCAATAATCGCCATTTTGTGGAGATCGTCGTTGCCGCGTTGTGAACTTTTCGCCGCGTCCTGGCGTTCAAGCATTTTGAAGGCCTTCCACTGTTAGCGGACTCCCCATTCCCACATCCCATAGGAAACTTTCTTATCCAGCGGATGGCCCGACTGGGCCAGGATAATGCCAATCTCGCCGCGATGATAGGATTCGTGCGAGATCAGATATCCCATGAAGGCGACGGCGTGGGGCTTAAAGCCCTTGATTTTGCCATCTACTGAAAGGCTG
>DATGFK010000809.1:0-10750 GCA_035309185.1 Aggregatilineales bacterium | reverse complement strand
AGGGATAGAATCGTGGCGATCTCAACACCGGATTTTCCCTCGACAGTCAGTTGCAGCACTTCACGCTCGCGGGCACTGAGGCTTTCGAGCGGTCCCTTCAGGTGGGTCGTTCGGGGTTCTAACGGCAGGATTGCAGTCAGTTTACTGCATAGATAGCGGCGGCCCGCATAAGCAGCCCGGATGGCGTCTACCAACTCTGCGCCCACCGACTCTTTTAGCACATAACCCAACGCCCCCGCGCTCAACGCCCGATAGATATGTTCACTTGTGGAGTGCATGGAGAGAATGACAATTTGTGTGGATGGAATTGTCTCGCGGATCTGGCGCGTGGTCTCGATTCCATTCAATTCCGGCATCGCAATATCCATGACCACGACATCCGGATGCAGAGATCGAACCTGATTGAGCGCATCACGACCATTCGTGGCTTCACCCACAATTTCGATGTCAGGCTGAACGTCCAATATTAAGTGCAGACCTTCGCGCAGAATTGCGTGATCGTCTGCCAGATAAACTTGAATAGCCATCCTTTACCTCGGAATCTCGACACGAATGTGTGTCCCCTTACCGGGCTTAGACTTAACTTGCAGACGGCCCCCTACCGCCTCAGCGCGCTCCTGCATGATCAGCAGACCCAGACCCTGGCTCCTGACCTGCTGATGCAACTCGGTCAGGTCAAAGCCAACGCCATTATCTATAATACTCAACTCGATACTTCGCTTCTGTATTGCAAGCGCCAGTCTCACCTCCGTGGCCTGAGCATGTTTGATGACATTGGTCAGCCCTTCCTGGGCGATGCGGAACAGGGAAAATTCAATGTCAGGGCCAAAGCGTGTCGTCAGTTCGGCGCTCTGCACATTTACTTCCAGTCCGGTACGCTGTGAATACTGTTCGGCGTACCAACGCAGCGCAGCGTCCAACCCAAAATCCTCCAAAACAGCCGGGCGCAGGTCACTGGTGACGTTTCGGATACGCTGGAAGGTCTCATCCAAGAGGCGCTGGCTATCCGTCAAACGCTGCTTCACTTTTATTGCGCCGTGAGCTGGTAACTCGCGGCGTAGGACACTCAGATTGATGCCCATGCTGGTTAATTGCTGGCCGACCTGGTCGTGTAGTTCAGACGCCAGCCGCTGGCGTTCAATTTCCTGTGTCTCGACCAGACGGCGAGAGAGCGCTTGAAGACGGTCTCGCGCGGCACTGGCTTCTTCAAATAGATGCACCTGTGCAACGGCAATCGCCAGCGAGTCGGCCACTTCACGCATTACATCTTCGTTTTCCTCGACGAACCTGTCAGGTTGATCGGCCCATACGCTCAGTGTACCGATCAATTCGCCCCGCACCCGGAGAGGGGCAATGATCGCTGACCGCAATCCCTGAAGCAACAGGTTTTGCGTAGCAGTCACACGTGGGAGGGTTGCAATGTCAGGGTATTTAGCGACCTGACCTTTCCGAAGCGTGTCGAAAAACTCTTCCCGAATTACGCCCATTTCGTCGAATGAATGGCGCATACCCGACTCCAGCATACGCTCACCGGCAGAGCGTGCAGCATAGATGATTGTCTCACGTGCATCAAAGTCAAACAACGAGATGTGGGCTTCCTGACAGGCCACAATACCCATGACACGCTTCAAAACTGCTTGAGCTATTTTGTCGAGAGAGCGTGCGGCCAGGATAGCCTGATCAATGGCGTGGAGGGTTTCCAGGCGCCCCGTATAATGCCCTAGCGCTTGCTCGGCTCGTTTGCGATCCGTAATATCCATGTAGGTACACAGGGTTGAAATGAATTCGCCGTGGGCGCCAAAACGCGACGTACTGGCCCCAGCAAATGTGACTATGTGCCCATCTTTGGCGATCCAGCGCACTTCGTATTCCCGATCATGGCCTTCCACCAGATCCGCGATTACCTGCTTCATGTGGGGCCGATCTTCAGGGACATACAGACCCTCAAACACATTCCTCTGCCGCAGCTCCGACGGCGTGTAGCCCAGTGTATTTTCTACGTGGCTGTTGATGTCGAGAATGGTTCCATCTCTGTCTACCATGACAATGACATTGTGAACCGTTTCAAATATTCCGCGAAATTTGGCCTCGCTGTCGCGTAGGGCCTCGTCCGTGCGTTTCCACTCGGTGATGTCTCGAAGGTTCGTGACAATGGCTCCCAGGTTCGGGTCATCCAGCAAGTTGTGAAAGACTCGTTCGATCCACAACCAGGAGCCATCTTTATGTCGTCCTCGGGCTTGACTGGTGATAATCTTGCCCGGTTCTTGAAGGAGGGAGTCCCATTCGTTCCTGACTCGCTCAAGGTCATCCGCATGAACCCAGTCAAACCGATTTTTGCCAACGAGTTCCTGGGGGCTGTACCCGTTTATCTTGCTGATCGAAGGGCTGGCGTATAAGGTCGTGCCATCGGCGCTATAGAGCAGGATCGCATCCAGGCTGTTTTCGATCAACGCCCGGAAGCGTTCCTCGCTCCGTTTGAGAGCATCTTCAGCTTGCTTACGCAGGGTGATCGCATGCAGATCACAAACGGTTGACAGGAATTCTCCGCCAGGAGATCGCCGCGCTGTGCTTCTTCCAATAAACGGAATAAGGTGACCATCCTTCGTTTTCCAGCGCACTTCGTATTCTCGGTCTGCCCCCGCAACCACATCCTGGAGTACCTGGCGGATTGTGGGCTGGTCTTCGGGGACAATCAGGTGGTCAAACACATTCATCTGACGTAATTCGTCGAGGGAATAACCGGTCAATACCTCTGCGCTGGGGTTGATGTCCAGGATGTTTCCCTCCCGGTCGACCAACATGAGGATGTCGCGCGCGAGTTCAAAAATCGTGCGATACATGACCTCGCCGTCTTGCTGCGCCGTCCGCGTGCGCCTCAGCTCAGTAATGTCTTGAAGCGCGAGGAGGAGGTGAGTCTGCATCCCTGGAGGTTTTGCGCGTCGTGCCTTGAGGAGCAAGTTTCGCCAGCCAATAATCGGGTACTCGGCAGCTACCTCGTAGTTCTCGATCTGATACCCGTCACGAACAACTCGTGTCAGCAGTGCCCGTAGGTCGGGAATATCCCACTTCCCACCCATCAATTCGTAGACGAAGCGACGTTCAACGTTTGCCGGTGAGACTTGAAAAGTGCGGTAAAAAGAAGCATTTGCCGCCAGGACACGCAGTTCAGCGTCGAGAGCCAGAAGCGGGCCGCTCATGTCTACAATGTCCGCGCTTAACTGGTGCAAAATAGGATTATCTATTATTCACCTCCTGCCCATTGCCGGTTTAGCCGGACGCCAAAACGGAAGTCCACGCTCGGCCTCAATTCAAATTTCCTTATTCCTACCTCTATTTTAGTCCGTCGAGCAAACGCGGCTGTCCTGATCTATCATAGATGATCAGAGCGAAAATCCTGAGGAACCGGTCTAAGTACAATTGTTCTCAGGCACATCAAAGGTGGGCTATGGCTATGAAAGGGCGTTTGCCTATCCGCACTCAGTTGATGCTGCTGGCGCTGTCGGTTATTGTGCCAGTCGTTGGCTTGTACGTCTACATCAAAAATGATGAAGCAGCCGATGACCTGGAGTATGCCCAAAATATGACACTGAACCTGGCCGAGATCACTGCCGCCAGCACCGAACAGTTCCTGGGCGATTCGCACGGTTTGTTGCGGCAAGTCGCGCAGCGCGCTCTCGACCACGACATTGTGCCAGAACAGTGTGATGGCTTCTTGAACGATTTTCGACCCTTGCCTGAAGCCTATGCAAACTTCCTGGTTGTTGATGTGACTGGACAGTTGGTTTGCTCAGCCGTGCCGCAACCACCCAATCAACCCGTGAGTTACTCTGACCGGCAATGGTTTCAACAGGTCGTACAGGATAACCAGTTTACCGTTGGCGATCCGGTGATTGGCCGCAGCACAGGCAAATGGTCTGTACCTCTCGCTTATCCCCTTCACAATAGCCAGGGAAAGTTCGTGGGCGTACTGACAATGCCACTTGACCTTGTCCGCTACCAGTTCATCATTGATGATGTGAAACTACCCCAGAATTCCGTTCTGACTATTGTGGATCGAACAGGAATTATTGTCGCCCGCGCGCCGAACGGAGAGACCCTGGTCGGGATGAATAAGCAGGGTCAAGAGATCGTTGATCGGGTGCTTGCTCAACCCACTGGCTATATTGAGGCGCGGGGCCTGGACGGGATCGAGAGGATTTTTGGTTTCACGAATATCCCCTCTATCGGATGGCACGTTTACGTCGGCATTCCTACGGATGCAGTCCTGGCAAATGTACGTTCCGAGATTCTGCGCGACACAGTGATTCAGCTTTGTATATTGTTGATTGCTGTGGCGTTGGCTTATAGGCTGGCATTCGGTATCAGCCGCCCGATCCGCGCGCTGGCCTACGCGGCCCGCGAGGTCAAAGAGGGACGCCTGGAGACAAGAGCAACGATTGCAGGCCCATTGGAAGTTGCCGAAGTCGCCGCCGAATTTAATGACATGCTCGATGTCCGCAACCGAATCAATCAGGCGCTGCGGGACAATGAGGCCCGTCTAAGGTTAATCGTCTGCCAGTTACCAGTGATGCTGTGGACTACAGATAGAGACCTGCGCTTTACGTCCAATTCCGGGAAAGGTTTTCAAGCACTGAACGAAGAGACAAATTCTCTGGTTGGGCAGACTCTCTCCGAAGCGTTGAACACGGCTGATATGACGATCCCGGCTATCCAGGGACATCTACAGGCATTGGAGGGCCGCTCCAGCGTCTACGAACTCGATTGGGAAGGCCATACCTATGAATCTCGCGTCGAGCCTCTGCGCAATGATCAGGACGAGATCGTAGGCTGCCTCGGAGTTGCGTTGGATGTGACGGAACGCAATAAGGCTGTGGCAGCCCTTCACAAAAGCGAAGAACGTTTCCGTGCCATGATCGAGAACAACTCAGATGGCATTTTACTGTTAACTGCTGATGGCATCATTACTTATGCCAGCCCGACTTCCATTCGACGAATTGGCTATGCCATCGGGGACAACTTGATCCAATTCTGGCCGGATATTTTCCGCCTTCAGGATCTCGACGCGATACGCCAGGAATGGGCCAAACTCTTACAGCAGCCTGGCGCTACAGTAAGGAGCGAGTACCTGGTACGTTTCAAAGACGGCTCCTGGCACTGGCTTGAGCGCGTCTTGCACAATCTGTTATCGGATCCAGGTGTTGGCGCCATCGTCGGTAACTATCGGGACGTCACCGATAGAAAGGAGGCCGAGGAAACATTGCGGGCGAGCGAAGAACTCTTCCGGGCATTAATCGAAAATAGCTCCGAGGGCGTCACACTTCTGAATGCTGATGGGGTGGTGATATATCGCAGCCCTGGCGCCGTACGTCTGGCAGCCTATGGCCTTGAAGAAGCGGCAAGTAATATACCCTTTGATTTCATTCACCCAGGTGATCGTGATCGGGCGCGACAACAGTGGGCCGAACTGATTCAACAACCGGAGAAGGTTGAACGACAGGAGTATCGAGTTTGGCATACGGATGGCTCCTGGCACTGGTATGAGATTGTCTTTCATAATTTACTCTTGAACTCCAGTGTCAAGGCTGTCGTCAGTAACTATCGTGACATAACCGAGCGCAAACAGGATGAGGAAGCGTTGCGGCAGTACACCGCTCGCCTGGAAATCCAGCGCGATATTGACGAGGCTATCCTGGCGGCACAGTCTCTGGAAGACATCACGGTTGCCGTGCTGAATCGTGTGACGGGCCTGGTGCCCTCGCAAGAGGCGCACATTTCACTTTTTGATTTTGAAAAGCAAGAAATATCCATGTACGCAAGAGTTTCGTCGGGCGCAAATGATTTCGTACCGGGCACAACTATCCCATTGGACAGATTGGGCGACATGGGCGTCCTCCTGGAGACTCTGCGCCAGGGGCAGGTCATCATTACCGGGAATCTCTCTGCGGCCATGCCCGACTCCCCTCTCATTCAAAACTGGCTGACCGGCAAACACAGCACGGTCATTGCCGCACCCATGCGGGAGCACGGCAACTTGATTGGAACGCTCAGTTTGTCCACGGAAGGGCCTGCGCAGTTTAGCCCTGCTGAGATCGAGATCGTTCGCGAACTGGCCGATTCAATGGCTGTTGCCATTATGCAAAAGCGGCTGTTCGAGGAAGTGAGGGTAGGGCGCGATCACCTGCGAACGCTTTCACAGCGCTTGATGAAAGTTCAGGAAGATGCTGGGCGACGGCTTGCACACGAACTGCATGATCAGGTCGGTACTAACCTTACGGCGTTGGGGATGAACCTCAACGTTTTGCGCACTAGCTTATCCAGCCGAAATGCAGCCAGGGTGGAGTCGCGGTTGACGGACAGCCTCAAACTGCTGGACGAAACGGTTGACCGGATTCGAGATGTTATGACAGATTTGCGCCCGGCGGTACTTGACGACTACGGCCTGGAGGCCGCGTTGCGCTGGTATGCAGGGCAGTTCTCTCAGCGAACAGGTATTGAAGTGAAGGTAGAGGGTGCGGCGCTAGAACCTCGCCTGTCATCCGAAGCCGAGACGGCATTGTTCCGCATCGTCCAGGAAGCGCTGACTAACGTCGCTAAACATGCGGACGCAAGGCACGTCACAATCACGCTGCGCAGACTCGACCGTACAGTGACGCTTATGATCGCTGATGACGGGATCGGCATTAACCCTTCGGAACAGCGCAAGCCGGGGCAACAGGGTGGGCTGGGGCTGATTGGCATGACAGAACGCTCTGAGGCACTGGGAGGACATACGAGGGTGGAAAGCCGCCCCTACAAAGGGACGCGCATCATAGTCGAGGTGCCGGTTTGAAAGCTCTGTAGGCTCCGTCGCAATTGTGTTGGGCAAGTTATAAAAATCAATAAAAATGTCAAGCTTTCCTGACAGACAAACACACCGCTTTGCCCTACACTCATCGTCCAATTAACGGTTCTGATTCTCGATATGCGGCGTATTGTGAACAAACCACACCCGGTTTGTGAAATGAAGTAAGGTGACTGATGACCATTAAGGTCTTTTTGGCTGACGATCACGTAGTGATGGTAGATGGCTTGCGTTCACTGCTAGAAACACAGCCCGATATGAAGGTCGTCGGGGCGGCGTCCAACGGACGCGACGTTGTGCGCCAGGCGGTAGCACTTCGCCCTGATGTCATTGTCATGGATATTGCGATGCCCGAACTAAACGGTGTTGATGCGACTCGACAGGTCCACCAGGAATGCCCTGCAACGCGCGTGGTCATTCTTTCCATGCACTCGACTGCCGAGCATATTTTCCAGGCCCTGCGGGCCGGAGCGTTGGGATACGTGCTCAAGGAATCGGCTGGCGCTGAACTGGTGCTCGCCATCCGCACGGTTTACGCGGGACGGCCTTACCTGAGCCATAAGCTCACCGACACCATCAAGTTGGACACTGGCTCAAATGGCAAAAGCCCGCTGGAGCGCCTGACGCGGCGCGAGGTGCAAGTTTTGCAACTGACCGTGGAAGGCAAGTCTGCCGCTGAAATTGGCTCTTCCCTATTACTGTCTCCGAAGACCATCGAAACCTACCGCAGTCGCCTGATGCACAAACTGGGCCTCAACGATCTGCCCAGCCTGGTCAAATTCGCCATTCAACACGGCTTGACCCCGCCCAATTGAGCAGAGGTCATTATTCAAATTAATCGTCACGGTCACGATTTCTGCGCGGGAGGCCACATAGGGCCTCCCCATCACAAACGTTTAAGGTAGGGGTTTATGGGATCGCCCGTTCCCGCCAACGATTTGCGATCTCCTTCGCCTAATTGAAGCCTTCTGCCAAACTCGAAAATCGATCACAAAAATATAACAGAATAGCGATTTCGTAGAAACTTCATTAAAAAGTCAAACTTTCCCGACAGACATCTCAACGCTAAATCTATACACTGTGCTTCACATCTATGGAGTTCGTATAGACATGAGCGTCAACTTGACCAACACCGGGGATCAACAGTCACTTCCCACTGCTTCGGCCTTGTACGGATCGAACCAGGCCCTCACTGCCCAGGAAGGGCAAACACCTCCGAAGCTTTCCTGCAGTAGCGTGACGCTGCTGGCCGAGGCTGCTCGCGACTTGGCTTCGCTGGCGAGTAGTTTCAACATGCGCCTTTATCTGCTTCAGAAGATGCCCAGTCAGTCGGGTGAACATCTCCAGGCGCTGGAATCCATGGTTGCCTACCTGGATGAACTGGCCCACGAATTGATGGAAGTCAGTCGCCCTGCTGATTCCCCGCGAGAGACCGCCGTGCTCGACCTGAATCCAATCGTGCACCACGTCATACAGGCATACAAGCCAGTCGCAGACCGCAAGGGCATCCGCCTTACGTTTGAAGCCTCCCCTGACCTGTGGGCGCTATGGGCTGCTGACCTGGACATCAAACGCATCGTGATCAATCTCGTCTGCAATGCGCTCAAGTACACGCCAGCGGGCGGTACGGTTGCGCTCGCCACCAGCCGGGTGGGCAATGACGACCTGCTGACAGTACGCGACAGCGGGATCGGAATCAGCCCCGAAGACCTGCCGCACATTTTTGATCGCCTGTATCGGGGCGATGAAGCCCAACGCGCTGCCTCCGGCATGGGCCTTGGACTGCCTATCGCCGTGGCCCTCACGGAGAAATACGGGGGGCATATCGAAGTGGAGAGCAAACCGGGCGAAGGCAGCATTTTCAAAGTCGTCTTACCGGGACTGTCCTGAACAGTGCCTGGTTTTGTACCCGAATTTCGTCAGTTTCTACATTGTTCAATGGGTATTAGCGTTGTTCAAATGAACCGCAAAGGAATCACAGATGAAACTCAGTAAGCCAGTCAGTCTTCTCGCAACCATTCTCCTGATGGGCGGCGTAGCCTTGAGCGCGTGCAGTTCCGTAGCGCCAGCTCCGCAGCCAACGCCGTCTCCGATCCGCATCGGCGTTTCGCCGTGGGTCGGATTTGCGCCGCTATACATCGCGCGCGACAAAGGCTTCTTCGCAAAAGAAGGTGTTGCCGTTGATGTCGTGAATTTCGATACCTACGATGAAGCAAATACCACGCTTGCAAGCCGTGGTATTGAGGGCAATGTGACAGTTTTGTCAGACACCGTTGCGCAGGCTGCTGCAAAGGTTGCGGTTCAAGATGTGTGGGTGTTTGACGAGTCGCAAGGCGACGATGTTCTGGTCGGCAACGATTCGATCAAATCGCCCTCTGACCTGAAAGGGAAGCGGGTTGCGTTCTCCTACGGAACCTTCGGGCAGGTATTCGTTTTGACCGCCTTAGCCAAATACGGTCTGAGCCGTTCGGACGTTACAGTGGTCAACCTGCCAGGAGAGAATGTCCCGGATGCCCTGGCTTCAGGAAAGATTGACGCCGGTCACACCTGGGATCCGTTTCTTGGGCAGGCGCTCAAAAATGGGGCACACACCGTCCTGACAAGCAAGGATACGCCCGGAATCATCGTAGATGTGCTGGTTTTCCGCACTGACGTCACCACAAACCGCGCAAACGATGTGAAAGCTGTCGTTCGTGCGCTCCTGAATGCCGACGAGTATTGGAAACAAAATCCGGATGAGGGCAACAAGATCGTCGCCAAGGCGATGGGCGTAGCGCCGGGCGATATTCCAGCCATTTTGACCGGTGATCGCATTTACAGTTTGGCCGATGTGCAAGCTGCATTCGACCCCAATGGTGCCCAATCGATCTATCAGTCGGCAAAGACGATCAGTGACTTCTTCGTCAAAGAGCAAGTGATCAAACAGGCCCCTGATTTCCAGGCATTGATCAATCCTACATTCGTGCAAGCTGTGTCACAGAGCAAGTAGCCAGGAGTCTAGTCATGACTGTTCAACAGCGTCGGTTCAGATTGCCCTGGCAGCGTAGTCTGCAGGGCCGTCTTACACTCATTTCGTTGCTATTCGCGCTTGTTCCATTGATTATCGTCGCCGTCCTGATTTTCTCTCAGGCACAGAGCAGCCTTTTCAACCAGGAAGCATCTAACGTACAGGCAATTTCCGAGGCCACCGGGACGAGTGTCGAGGAGTTCTTCACCACGAGCGCGGGCCAGGTCAAGGTATTGGCGCAATCCTCCATTCTGACCTCCCCAGACTCGACTCCTGAGCAGAAGGTTGCATTGCTTCGCTCGGTGCTAACGTCTTCCCCGTACTACAAATCAATCTACGTGACCGACCTTACAGGCCAGGTTGTTGCCTCGGCAGACCAGACCGGCGGTGACCAGTCGCGCCAGGATTGGTTCAAGAGCGCCAGCCAGGGCCAGACCTTCGTGTCCGACGTCTACTATCTCACCGCCGTGCAAGACTATGTGGTGACGTTCTCTGCGCCGATTAACTCGCCACAGGGAAAACCGCTGGGTGTTGTCGCCGTCCACTTTGCTGCCCAAAGTTTGTTCGATCTAGTCGCCGCGCGGAAATTTGGTCAGAACGGCGAGGTACAATTGGTGGATAGTGCGGGGCGCGACATCGCTGACGTTACCCAGTCCGACATCTTTTCTGACCTCAGCAATCTGCCTGCGGTTCAGGCGGGACTGGCAGGCCGGAGCGGGAGTGTGGTTGGCTTCGACCCAAATCAAAATATCCCGGTTTTGTTTAGCTACCTAAGTTTTGTGCAAACGGGCAAAAGGGAAAGCTAATTGGACCAGGCAAGGAGGGCGAGAAAGAGCCTGGACTAAAGCAGTGGCCCAACGCGAAGCGCCGATGATAGACACGCGCCAGCGGCCCTCCCAATG
>DATGFK010000808.1:0-6497 GCA_035309185.1 Aggregatilineales bacterium | reverse complement strand
CTGACCCGGATTGCCGCCGGAACGGCATTCTCAATCCCGCTGTTCTGAATGCCTATGTCCACGATCCGCGAGAAAAAGTTCGGCAACGACAGATCGCTCATCGCCTGAACAATCAGGAGTCCAATGGCTAGTATAATGATGCCCCAGAAGGGCTTTACGTACTTAGATAATCGCAGCAAGGTTTCCTCTCCGTTTCTTCCTTTACGTTTCGTCTTGTATTGATGGTGATTGGCTAACGCTGGTCGGGAGTTTGCGCCACTTCCCCGGCGGCATTGGGTACGCTGACCCCATGTAGAAACATTTGCACAACTCCTTCAATTGCCTCGTCAAGTTTTTCATCTGAATCGGCGATCTCTTCTTTCACCTTCTCGTCATTAAGGAGGTTTTGTAAGCAAAAATAATTTCGCACGATCAGCGGTGTGGGTAACAGCGCTGGGATCTGGCCCTGTAATTTCGCCTGCTCCACGAGATGCGTCAGGCCCTGTTTTGCCCTGGCTTGGCGTTCCTGGACAGCCGGACTGGAACGCACAACCGACGAAAACGTGATGCTATCAAGGACACTGGTTAGACCGCTGCTTGCGAATTTCGCCTTTAGCACATGCCGCATGATCTGAACCATGCGCTCCAATGGCGAGCCATATACCAGCGCGGAGATCTGCTGCTCCATTGTCTCGTAGCTTTGTAAAACGACCTGCCTGACCAGATCTTCTTTGCTTTTGAAGTGCTGGTACAGCGTAGGCTTGGAGATGCCCACTGCCTCGGCCAGGTCATCCATGTTCAGTTCTGCGTAACCGCGCTCGGCAAGGAGCCTGCTGGCGGATTGAAGAATATCCTGTTCGCGGCGCTGGCGTTCGACATCACGGTAGGAAGGGCGTTGCTGCCTCTGCTCGTGGACTCGACGGTGGATTTCTTCCGAGTGCGACCGTTTAAGTTCGCGCAAATGGCGGCGTTCTTCGCTACGCTGTAAACGAATTTGCTCTCGCAGTTGGCGTTCTTCTTCCCGATGTGTTTTCGCCTGTTCACGTAGCGAGCGGCGTTGTTCGTCCCGATCCGATTGATCTGACATCAAAGCCTTCTTCTCTTCTTTACTGCTGAGTAAGAATTTTAACTGATGAGTAAAATCATAAAACTTTCCAGTAAAGATGTCAAGGCCGAACTCTGTGAAAAAAGTATAAAAATGCGCCTCTGGCGGGGCGGCGCCTTGGGAAGTCATTGGAGTCAAAACAATTCGGCCCGGTGCATGAATACACCGGGCCGAACCTATTAGTGTGCTTAGAGCGCCGCGAAAAGCCGCTTATGCTGCGTTTTCGGCGTTTTCTGGCTCATCAGATTCCACCGACTCAACTGAGCCAGTGGGAGCAGGTTGTTCGGCGCTGGCTTCGACGTTTTGCACGTTTTCATTTTCAACCGGCGCCTCCTGGCTTTCAACAGCGGCTTCACCTTCAGGAGCCTCTTCGCCTTCAACCGGCGGGAGACCCCAGCGCTGCGTGAAGCCCACCCGGCGCTTATCGGGTTCCAGTCGGCTGATACGAAGCTGCAAGCGGTCCCCCTTTTTGACGTAGCTGTGCGGTTCCTTCAGGGTACCGTCGCCCATTTCGCTCAGGTGCAACAGCCCTTCCAGGCCGTCGTCCAGGGCGATGAACGCGCCAAAGTCCACGACGTTGGTGACAGTGCCTTCCACCTGCTGACCCTCGTGATAGCGGTTCATCGCATCCGACCACGGATCAGGCAGCAAACGCTTGCGGCTCAAAGCGATACGGTTGCTGTCCCGGTCAAGGCTCAACACGTAGACCTCGATCTCATCGCCAATCTTCAACACGTCGCGGGGATGGTCTACCCTGTGCCAGGCCAGTTCGCTGACGTGGATCAGGCCATCGGCGCCGCCAAGATTGACAAACGCCCCAAAGTCGCGCAGACCAGTCACCGTTCCTGTCACCACGTCGCCTTCCATCAATTCCGAAAGCAGACGGGCCTTTTGCTGTTGGCGCCATTCCTTCTGAGCTTCACGTTCGCTGAAGATCAGGCGGCGACGTTCCTGGTCTACTTCGATAACCTTGACACCCAGCACACGATTGTTGAGCGTATTGAGCGAATCGCGGCGGTCATGCCCGCCGCTGCCCACTGTGACCAGGTGCGAGGTCGGGATAAACCCTTCCAGCCGGTGCCAGCGCACCAGCACACCGCCCCGGTTGTGGCCGGTTACGGTGACTTCGACGACGTCATCCTTGCCGAGCAGTGAGCGAGCTTCTTCCCAGTCATACTGCTGCAAACCCTGGTTGATCGAAACAATCAGGTTGCCATCGTTGTCGCGCGGATTCATGATGTAGACAGGAACTTGCTCTCCAATGACAAGTTTTGCCCGGTAATCGGGATCAAGCCGATCCGTATCCTGGGCGGGAACAATCCCATCTTGCTTCGCACCGAGGTCTACGATAATATCGCCCTTCGGATCAATCTGGAGGATCGTCGCATTGCGGATTTCGCCCCGCTCGGGCGGCGTGTAATAGGAGGCTTGCAGTAATTCCAGGAACTCTGCCTCTAGTTGCTTATCACGCTCTGTCTTCTGAACACCCATACAAATTTACCGCCTTTGGTAGTGAGATTTCCCCCGAAGGGAAGATGCAAACATTACATATGCCAATGTCGAACTAGCAGAATAACACGGGGCTAGGATTTCGTTCTAGCGCGAGGAATGCAAATTGTGCCAGCCTTGGGGTATTGCGACTATGCAAGTTGCCATCCAATGAATTATACCCGGTTTACCCGCGTCCTTCAAGACAAAATTTCCCAAAGTTATCACAATGACCGCAGTTCCTGAACGGTTGAGAATCACTATGGGACTCCAAATAAGATTCTAACAATGACGACTCAGACGTGGCAACTGTCAGCCTTTAAATACGACCAACGTATCCATTACACCCTTCCGATGACGCTCCTCAGAGATGACGGAAGGGTCGCACGGTTTCAGTCGGCCCCCGGCGCGATCCTCATCCATTACACACGAGGTCTCAAACTCCCACAGCGCCGTTGTGATCTGACATTCTGGCGGGAACGCTGGTATAACGCCTATACCAATTACGACGATAACGACGCCTTCAGCAATTTGTATTGTAATGTGGGTATGCCACCCATATTAGACTCTAATACGCTGCGCTTTGTAGACCTGGATTTAGACGTCCGCTTTTTCCCTGGGGGAAAGTATGAGCTACTGGATGAAGATGAATTCGTCGAACATGCTAAACACTACCAGTATCCAGGGTGGGTGCAGGATCGTGCCCGCCAGGCCGTGGACGAACTGATCGCCCTGGCTGCCGACAAAAAGCCTCCCTTCGACATCCTTTACCGTTAGCCCGATTTCGTGATGTCGCCACAGCAAAACAAGACGGCTCTACGCACGCCTTCCTTTCTCAACAGCGCGCCCTGTAAGTTCTGCGTCTTGATGCTTTTGTTTGTGACAGGTATCCTGGCTTACCAGCGTGCATTGCCCGTCCTGGAAGGCAACGACGAACTGTGGCATTACAATTACGTCAATTGGCTGCGCCTGACCTGGCGATTGCCAGATCGTTCAACGCCACTGACTAACCCAATGCGCCAGGAGACGGGCCAGCCCCCGCTGCGCTATGGGTTAGACGCCCTGATCTTCGATGCTTTGGGTCTGCCCACGCAGGGCTTGGAGGGCGGAGAGCCTGGCGGCAACGGCAATCTTTCTGACGTCAGCAATCCCTGGTTCACGCCGCCCGATTGGTCAAACCGCCGCGACAATTTCAACCTGTTCTTTCACGGACAGGATGAACGCGGCTTCGGCCATCCCGATATTGTTCTGGATGACCGGGTTGGAAGGCTCATTTCAGTTTTCTACGCAATGCTGGCGTTTACGGGAGGCTATGGCATTGCCCGCGAATGCTTCCGCCGCTCCCAATGGGTTTGGACGGCGACGATTTTCTACGCCTTCACGCCGACGATGCTGTACATGGCTGCCCAGCTATCCAACGACATTGCTTCCACGGCTTTTGCGACCCTTGCCTTGTGGCAAACGCTCGTGTTGCTACGGCGCGGGGCAACCTCGAAGCGCATCCTGATTGTTGCTATCCTGGCCTCGTTGGCGGGTCTGTCGAAAATTTCCGGACTGATTATCCTGCCAGGAATTCTTCTGGCACTGGCCTTTGAGGCGAGGCGCGGTGCGATAATCTCAGTCCCTTTTCCCCACTTGCCTGGGGGAAAGGGGCCGGGGGATAGAGGGGCAATCTCTCGTTTCGCCCGTAATGCCCTGCTCCTGCTCATCGTTGTCGCAATCCTCTTTGGCCCCTGGATGGCCTTTGGATTGATTACATATCGCGATCCGCTAGGGCTGCGCACGCACGGCGACCCAGGGAGTGGGATATTGCCAGGGCCGACGCCCCTTACCGTCCTGGCAGACATGCCGCAGACTTTTATGTCGTATTGGGCGAAATTTGGCACCAGTTCGGTCTGGCTGAACTACACAATCTACGGCCTTTTCGCCATTCTGGTGATCTTCTCAGTATCGGGATACATCGCCTTTTGGCGCCGCAAAGATCGAAGCGCCTTTTCCTGGCATGATGTTTCTATCCAGAGTGCTCTAATAGGCGCTACAGTAGCAATTCTGGCTTTTGCTGCCCTGTTGTATTGGCTGTTGACTCTTTTCACCATTGCCTACGCGATCACTGCCCGGCTGGCATATTTCGCCCAGGGCGTGATCGCACCTGGCCTCCTTGGCGGACTCTATTTATTGACATGGCACAAAGCGTCTTATTTAAGCCGACTGGCACGTCTTGCCAGCATCGGCTTGCTACTCGGCGTGGGGCTGGTCTTATCCCCGATGACGATCTACAGCATTTACGCTGAGCCTGTGCTGCTAAATTCTAACCAACTGCCATCGCTGAGCGGAGGGCCAATTGATTTCGACCATGCGGTGCGCTTTCTCGGTTACGACACCTCGCTCAGCCGGGTGATCAGCCAGGGCACGTTGTACCGTGCGCGTCTGTGCTGGCAAGTGCTGAAGCCGACGACGCGCAACGCAGCGTTCTCTGTGAAGTTATTCGGGCCGTCTTCGAAGGATGTTGGCGGGCGCACCTCCATTCCAGGCCTGGGCCATTTTCCCAGTGCGCTGTGGCGCGTAGGAGACACTTTCTGCGATTTGATGGATGTCCCCGTGAACGAGCCATTGGTCGCGGGACAGGTCTATAACGAAGAGGTCGTCGTCTCCGATGCGCGCAAGGGAAACGCCAACTGGACTGCCACTACGCCCGGCGGGCAGGCAGTTGAAACCCCTATCGTCGGACATGTCAGCAGCCCGGCAGGTGACATGAGCGCCACCCTTTCCGATTCCGTGAATTGGCAGCACGCGGCGATCAGCTTTCCACAGCTTGCCGACCTGGGCGGCTACTCCGTCGAAGGGGTGCTTGCGGCGGGACAAACCTTCAAACTGAATGTCTTGTGGCTGTCCAATGGGAGCATTCACGGTGATTGGCACGAATTCATTCACCTGGTAAACGCCAGCAGCAGCCTGTCATTGGGCGACGGCCCGCCCCGCCAGGGTAACTATCCGACCTGGGCCTGGTCATCCGGTGAGAAAATCGCCGAATCCTGGACACTAACGCTACCGGCAGACCTTGCATCTGGTGACTACAGCGTGCAGATCGGATTCTACAATCCGACCACGGGCGAACGTCTGATCGCCACTAAGGACGGAATATCGGTGCCGGATCGCAGTGTACCGCTGGTCACGTTGCATCTCGGATTGTAGGAACTCGGCGAACAATGTCCTCCAGAACAAGGTCATGCAAGCGTCGTCTCTCCTTGTGGATTCGGTTATAATGGGCAATGGACAGCCTTGAAATCCTGAGCCTATACAACTACCTCAATACGGAGCGCTTGTTGGACAACCAGGGCAAAATTGAATTTGGCACAGACGGTATCCGTGGTGTGGCAGGCCAGTTTCCACTCGACCCGGTAACAGTGGTCGGCATAGGCCGGGCAGTTGGGGCGTGGCTGCGCGGAAAGATTCGGGGGTATAAACCGCGTGTGATTATCGGCCACGACACACGAATCAGCGGACACATGCTCATGCACGCGATGGTCAGCGGATTGCTGGCTGAAGGCATAGATGTGATGGATGCGACGGTGATGACCACGCCGGGCATTGCCTACCTGACGCAATTGAGCAAATTTGACCTGGGAATCGTCGTCAGTGCCAGCCATAACCCGGTTGGGCAGAACGGGATCAAGCTGTTCGGAGCCAATGGACTGAAGGTTCCGGAATCGGATCAGCGGGCCATTGAAAAGCTTATCGCTGAACGTGATCCTGCGGCACCCAGCAGATCGATGGGCTATTTTTATCGGTCAATCGCCTCACAAAACCACTATGTCAATTACCTGGCCTCGGTCTTTGAAGAGCAATCGCTCAACGGTCTGGCGGTGGTTCTGGATTGCGCTAACGGCGCGGCAACGCCGGTTGTCGGGGATGCTTTCCACCGATT
>DATGFK010000807.1:0-2725 GCA_035309185.1 Aggregatilineales bacterium | reverse complement strand
CAATGGCGGCTCGATGATTTTGGTTCGGATGGGGCTTTCGAGCGGATCAAAGCCTGGGATCCGGACCTGATCTTCTGCCACGGTACGACCGACATGAAATTTGAGGCTGCGGTGCTGGACCTGGCGCCGGGCATCTTCTTTGCGCACAATTATGTAACCTGTATCAGCGGACTCAAGACCAGAAAACTTCCAACACCCGCGCCCTGCTCGCGTTTGTTTGGACCCGCCTGCCTGCTGCAGTATTTTCCCCGCCATTGCGGTGGCCGTAGCCCCATAACCATGATCAAGCTGTATCGCGAGCAGTCCCAGCGTTTAGAGTTAATGCGCCGCTACGCGGTGATTGCCACCAACTCCAGCTATCTGTCTGAGGAATACCAACGCCACGGCTTTACCACCTACCGCTTGCCCTATCCCGTGTTTGGCGACAGCCAGCATCGTCCCCGTGCCATCATGCCGGATGCAGAGAGCGTGTGGCGTCTGCTTTTCGTCGGCCGCATGGACCGCCTGAAAGGCGGTGACGTCCTGCTGGAGGCATTGCCTGCGGTCTGGGCAGGAACACATCGCGAAGTCGAACTGGTCTTTGTTGGCGACGGTCCGGATCGTAACGCATGGCAGCGCAAAGCCGAGCAAATCCAATCGGTCACTCCGGGAATTCGGATTGTATTTACCGGATGGCTGGAGAAGTCCAAAGTTGGGGAAGCCTATGCACAGGCCGATCTGCTGGTGGTGCCCAGTCTCTGGCCTGAACCCTGTGGGGTGGTTGGAGTGGAAGCTGGGCTCCACAGTGTCCCATCGGTTGCCTTCCGCGTGGGGGGAATTCCCGACTGGCTCCATTCTGGGAAAAACGGGTTTCTCGCCCCAGGTGACCCACCAACTGCTGCCGGACTTGCTGCGGCCATTGCGCAGGCTCTTGACCCGGATGTCCATCCCGCCCTCTGCGAAGGCGCAAGAAAGATGGCCCAGAGCTGGACACTGGATTGGCACTGCGATGAATTCGATCGTCTGGTAGAGAAGGTGCTTCAGGGCGGCTTCAAAAATGTTGGCTCAATATCAAGCGAACCAGCAATCGCCGTTTCAGCCGCTGATGACAATTGTTGATCACTAGGAATGCACTATTTGAGGCCAAGGAATCAGCTAATGGTTTTTGATCACCCGATTGGGGACCCGGTTTCAAGTTGGAAATATCTTTAATGATGGATGCTATCCAACCAACCCGCTCCACCTGGCTCCGCTCTGCCTGTTACAAGTTGGCAGGCGCAATGCCCGTCCCGATCATCCAATGGGTATCGCGCACCGGAGCGCGTTTTCCTTGGTTGAAGCGCCGGCTGAATTGGTACCGCGACACGCTTAGAAATCAGGATGGAATCATCCAGCATGGAGCGGGCAAGGGGCTTCGATTCAATGCCGGCCCTTCAAATGTTGGCTTCCTCTTGGGCAGCGCCGATCAGGATGTGCAGAATGCTTTGCAGGCCGTGGCGCATTCGCAGGACGTGGTGTACGACGTCGGCGCCAACGTCGGCTTTTTTACGACTATTGCCGCGCGATTGGTTGGCCCAATGGGCAGGGTAGTGGCTTTTGAGCCGATTGAGGAGAACTTCAATCTGCTGCGGCACAATACCCAGCTCAATGGGTTCACGAACGTGACAGCTAACAACTTTGCGCTTGCCGATCGCGATGGTGTCGCCGAATTCCTGTTGTCCAAGGAAGCGACCTTTAGTGGGTTGGCGAATTCAGCCGGGAAAATTGAGAACCAGGCAGGGAAGACCGAAGTGAAGATATTCCGCCTGGATAGCGTTGTCCAGCACGACTCGCTGCCGCTACCCCAGATTATGAAGATCGATGTCGAAGGCGCGGAAGTGGCTGTTCTCGACGGTGCTGTGGAGACCATCCAAAAAGCCCGGCCCATCTTGATTATCGAATTGCACGGCACCAACGCCGCTATCGCGGAAAAGCTGGAAGCTCTGGGCTACTTTCCAGCAGTTGCGGGTGGTAAATCCATAACCGAGTCCCATTGGAACGCACAGGTGATCGCCTTCCCCAAGCCCTGCCCCGAGATGCAACAGATCGCCGATGGCCCCCTTCGCGTTCATTCGCGTTAATTCGTGGCTAAATCGTTTTGCCTTGAGCCAGAATCAGCTCTTCCCCTGCGGTGTCGTAACTCGAAATGAGCAAGCCCCTGCGCATTCTCACTATCGGTCATTCCCATGTCGTGGCGATGAACCGCGCCATGTGGCGGGAACTGGCTCGCGACCCTAACTTCAACATCACAGTGGCCGCTCCCAGTACCTTCAAAGGCGACCTGCGTCCCCTGACCCTCGACCCCGAGCCTGCTGGATCGCCGTTGAGCCTGGTACCGCTGGATGCGGCATGGACCGGGCGCATCCACGTCTTTCGTTACAACAACCGGCAGCTTCGTAAGTTGATGCGTGAAGGCGAGTTCGACGTCGTCCATGCCTGGGAGGAGCCTTATGTCTACGCCGGATACCAGATCGCCCGCGCCCTGCGCGACAGCCCGGCCCGGTTTGTCTTCCGCACAGCACAGAATCTGGTGAAGCGATATCCGCCACCATTCAGTTACTTCGAGCGGCAAACGCTGCGCCGTGCTCAGGGCTGGGTCGCTGGAGGCAAACTGGTCTTCGAAGCCGGGATCAAGCGTGGCTTTCCATCAGACCGGGGACGGATTCTCACCCTGGCGGTGGATGTTGGCGCTTTTCATCCACTGGCC
>DATGFK010000806.1:0-3399 GCA_035309185.1 Aggregatilineales bacterium | reverse complement strand
GATCCCCGCCGAAGCGCCGCATCAGGTCATCTTCCAGGGACAGGTAAAAGCGGGACGAACCAGGGTCGCCCTGGCGGCCCGAACGGCCTCGCAACTGGTTGTCAATGCGCCGCGCCTCGTGACGTTCCGTGCCGACGACGTGTAGGCCGCCCGCCTTGACCACGATGTCACGGTCACGGGCCACCTCGCTGCGGGCCTGCTCAAGCGCATTTTGCCATTCTTCTGGCGTTGCCTTGGTGACCTCGATCCCCTGTGAACGCAGGTTTTCGCGGGCAAGCCCCTCCGGGTTGCCGCCGAGCAGAATGTCTACACCACGCCCCGCCATATTGGTTGCAATCGTCACGGCTCCGGGCTGTCCGGCCTGCGCGATCACGATGGCCTCGCGCTCGTGCTGCTTGGCGTTGAGGATGGTGTGCGGCACCTTGGCCTTTTTGAGCATCTCGCCCAGGCGTTCGCTGGTTTCGATGGCAACCGTACCCACCAGGATCGGCTGGCCGGCCTCGCTGCGCGTCTTGATCTCCTCCACCACCGCGTTCCACTTGGCCCGCTCCGTCATGTACACAAGGTCTTCGAAGTCCTCGCGGACGACAGGCATGTGCGTGGGGATGGCGACGACGCCCAGTTTGTAGATCTCGTCGAACTCGTCGGCTTCAGTCATGGCCGTTCCGGTCATACCGGCCAGCTTTTCGTACATGCGGAAGTAGTTCTGGAAGGTGATCGTCGCCAGGGTTAGGTTTTCACGCTGAATCGTGACACCTTCTTTGGCTTCAATGGCCTGGTGCAGACCTTCCGAAAAACGGCGACCGTACATCGGGCGGCCCGTAAACTCGTCCACGATGATGATCTGGCCGTGCTCGATCATGTACTCTTTGTCGCGCTCATAGACGACGTAAGCGCGCAAGCTGTTGTCCAGGTACGGGATCATCTCCGAGTTGGCCGGGTTGTACAGGCTGTCGCCCTGGATCATCCCCTGCTTGCGCAGTTCGTGCTCAACCTTCTCGACGCCCGCCTCCGTCAAGTAAACGCCTTTGGTTTTGACTTCCTCGATGTAGTCGCCGTCTGGCTCCTCGGCTTCGACGCTGTCCTCGCTGCTGGGCTTGAGGATTCGCACGATCTTGGCGAAGGTGGCGTACAGCGAGCTTGGCGCATCCGCCGTTCCAGAGATGATCAGCGGGGTTCGGGCTTCGTCAATCAGGATGTTGTCTACTTCGTCCACGATGCCGAAGTAATGCTCACGCTGCACCATCTGCTCCAGGTCGGTGACCATGTTGTCGCGCAGATAATCAAAGCCGAACTCGTTGTTCGTGCCATAGGTGACGTCGGCGTGGTATGCCTCGCGGCGGGTGATGGGCCGCAGGTTCTGGTAACGCTCATCGTCGCTTGCAAAGGTCGGATCGAACATAAACGACCCCCGCGTGGGGTCTGCTGCCGCGTTCTGGATCACCGCAGAGGTCAGGCCCAAGAGGTGATAAATCGGCCCCATCGTCTGCAAACCGACCTTGCTCAGATAGTCATTGGGCGTCACCAGATGCACGCCGCGCCCTGCCAGGGCGTTCAGGTACAATGGCAGCGTGGCGACCAGCGTCTTGCCTTCGCCTGTTTTCATTTCGGCGATCTTGCCCTGATGCAACACGATGCCGCCAATCAACTGCTCGTCAAAATGACGCAGTTTGATAGTGCGCACCGACGCTTCGCGCACGACGGCAAAGGCTTCTTCCAGGATGTCGTCGAGTTCTTCGCCATCCACCAGCCGTTTCTTAAATTCAGCGGTCTTGGCCCGGAACTGCTCGTCGGTCAGCTTCTTCATCTCCGGCTCAAGGTCGTTGATGTCATCCACGGTAGCCCGGTAGCGTTTGACCTCACGCTCGTTCGGGTCGCCGACCACTTTCTTCAGGATATTTCCAATTCCCATGTTTTTCTTGTTCGCTTTCGCTCTCTATCAGCGATATACAGTGCTATACACATAGAAGGGCGGAACGGGCCGCCCCTTACAATTCGGATATTCATTATATCATTACGCGATCAGCATGGGTAGAGAATCCTTTCGCCGGATAGATGTTCCTAAAAACTTGACAGCGCAAAAATACCTGTATATACTGGTATCCTATGCTCGAAAAGAATGCCCATCCGGATTTAGGTTCCTACCAACACGTTGTGACCGCCTGCGCCTGCGGGAATCTGCGTAAGACCTCGCGGGCGATCACACAGTTGTATGACGGGTTCCTGGAGCCGAGTGGATTGTTGTCCACGCAAATGATGCTCCTGGGCGCCATCGGCACGAATCCCACGATTACCCTGAAGCCGTTGGCTGAACGGCTGGGCATGGACCCGACGACGCTGGCCCGCAACCTGAAGCCGCTTGAGCGCGATGGGCTGATCGCGATCTCAAAAGGGACAGATTGCCGCACGCGCGAAGTCAGCCTGACGCAGCAGGGGCAGAAGGCGCTCGTCAATGCCTATCCGCTATGGGAGCAGGCGCAGGCTTACGTCAGCAGCCAATTCGGGGCGGATCGCCTTCAGGCAATGCTGGACGATCTATCAGAACTCACGTCAAAACTGCGTTAACCACCATTTTTGTTTCCAAAAAGCTGTATATACAGCTTTCCATTCCAATCACATCACTCGGCGTCACGCAACCGCCAGGAAACGCCTCACACCAGCTTGTCTCGTCCCTCTGACATGGGTGATGAAACTAAAAGGAGTCTGGATAGGATGGATGCTTACGACACTTACGCAGAACTTGACAGCCCTATTGCCGTCGAGTCTACCGCCGGGAATGCCACGCGCTGGCGGGCGATGATCTTTATATGCATTTCTCTGATGGTGATTAGCATTGATGGCAGCATTCTCAATGTGGCGCTGCCTTCAATTTCGCGCAGCCTGGGGGCTGGCGCCAGCGAACTGCAATGGGTCGTAGACGCTTACATTCTGGTCTTTGCCTCGCTGCTGCTGACAATGGGCGCACTGGATGACCGCATCGGGCGCAAACGCGGCCTCCAGATCGGGCTGACGCTATTCGCCCTGGGTTCCCTGGGAAGTGCGCTGTCAACCACGGCTGGAGCGCTGACCTTGATGCGCGCCTTCATGGGGATCGGCGGGGCACTCATCATGCCTGCAACACTGTCGATCATTAATGCGAGTTTCCCGGCCCACGAACGCGCGCGAGCCATCGCTATCTGGGCTGCCATCTTTGGCATGGGCGCTGGCATTGGGCCACTTTCCGGTGGCCTGCTTCTGCGGCTTTTCAGTTGGCAATCTATTTTCCTGGTCAACCTGCCGGTGGTGGCTGTGGCCCTCATCGGTGGTCGCGTCTTCATCTCAGAATCACGAGACGAACACGCACCGGCCGGTTGACCAGGAAAATAGATTGCCAACTGAAAAGCCGCAGAAGCAGGCCAC
>DATGFK010000805.1:0-3488 GCA_035309185.1 Aggregatilineales bacterium | reverse complement strand
GAGGAAGTGGCTCGACGCCTAGCTGAGATCGTCAAGGCTGGACCGTCTGGCCGCCTGCCGGATATGGGCGGCCCGAAGGTTTACACTTTGGGAGATCTGGCGCGGATCTGGCTCAAGCAGCGTGGGATGCAGCGTGCCATCATCCCGCTCTGGCTGCCAGGCAAAACAGCCAGCAGTATGCGTAAGGGAGGCAATGCTTGCCCGCAACAGGCTACCGGAACACTCAGTTGGGAAGCATGGCTACAGCAGCACTACAGTCAGCAACATTAGCAACCGTCCATATGCAAATTCGATAGATTTCCGCTGTATCACGTCGAGTTAGGTTATCAATGTGGTCAGATAATTGAGCGATCAAATCGTGCAAAAACAAGCAGCCATAGCCTTATGGAAAGGTTGTGGCTGCTATCGTTGGTGTGACATAGTGATTGGCGTATCTGGGGTCGGCGTGCCGCCATACAGCAACCGAAGAAACATTAAGACGTGGTACGGCTCCGTAACTCTCTGGGCCAGCACTAATATAATAGGATTATGATCAGCGCGGCAATCCGCGATTACGATCAGTCGGTAATCCAGGTCGGAGAAGTTCTGTAGCAGAGGAGTGGAGCGGACGTGGAACCACTCCATTCCACATTGACAGGTTTGCGACCAAACTACCGGGTCGTGACCGCCTCTTGCTTAAAGTAGTGGCCCTGTTCGAGATCGGCCAGCAGACCGGGTTGCTCTGGGTGCCAGCCGAAGCGCTCCTGGGTCAGGGCGCTGGACGACGGGCAGTCAAAGCCGAAGATGCGTCCGAGTAAAGGGCCGAAGTGGTCGGCAGCTTCGCTGAGTGGCACCGACACAACCGGAAGGTTGAGGTGGCGGCCAATGACGCCTGCAATGTCGCGCACCGGAATGCCTTCGTCGCCGACGGCATGTAGTCGTGTACCTGCTGGCGCGCTTTCCAGCGCCAGGCGGAACAGACGTGCCGCATCCAGGCGATGCACAGCAGGCCAGCGGTTCGATCCGTCACCCGGATAACCCGCGACGCCCTTCGAGCGCGCAATGTGGATCAGTTGTGGGACCAAACCGTGGTCACCTTCGCCATGTACTGACCGGGGCAGCCGCATGACCGATACGCGCACCCCTTGCGAGGCCAACAACAGCGCCACATCCTCCGAGAAACGAGGGAGAGAAGCCTTAAGCGTCTCGTCCTCGGTCACGACACGACCTTCCGCTAGACCTCCGGTTCCGGCGCTCACAACCAACGGACGATCCGACCCGGCAAGCACTGCGCCAATTGTCTCAATGGCACGCCGATCTACTTCGCCGGCCCGCGCAAAATCAGAGAAGTCGTGAACGAAGGCGGTATGGATTACACCATCCGCTGCCGCCGCGCCGCGCCGCAGGCTGTCCAGGTCATCCAGGTCGCCACGAAGCACTTCTGCACCCATAGATTCGACGGACGCAGCGGATTTGTCCGAGCGCGCCAGACCGACAACCTGATGCCCTGACGCAATCAACTCGCGGACGGTAGCGGAGCCGATGAATCCTGATGCGCCAGTAACAAAAACTTTCACGGGAAATTCCTCCAGTAGACTCAAGGATAGGGTTCGTGTCTGTGGACACTTCTGAGGCGAGTCAACTCTCATCACTCATCACTACTGTATAATTAAAGCTATGCTTTAGGGAGATGGGCGTTTATCCTGGTACTAACACTTCCACTCTCCAGTGTCATTGCGAGGCGGAGAATGTCGGATGGCTATCAATCAATTGGAATTGGATCGGCATCAAGAATTAGCGGAATTCCTGCGGAGCCGCCGCGCTCGCTTATCGCCCGAAGAGGTCGGATTATCCAGGGGGATGCGAAGGCGTACACCCGGCTTAAGGCGGGAAGAAGTGGCCTTGCTCGCCGGAGTCAGTCCTGAATGGTATACCTGGATTGAGCAGGGCAGGGATATTAACGTTTCCGTGCAGTTGTTGGAAAGTCTGGCGCGCGTGTTGCACCTGGACGACAACGAGCGCACCTATTTATTTTTGCTGGCGCTCAGGCAACCCCCGCCGGTGGAGACATTTGCACCACCAACCATCAGTCCGACTCTACAACTGTTTCTGGATCAGCCTGGGACAACTCCGGCCTGTCTGGTTGATGCACGTCTAAATACTGTAGCACGGAATCAGGCGCATGAGGCTGTATTTGGCATCCATGAAGGACAATCGGAGCGCGACCGCAACATCATCTGGCGATTATTCACTTACCCTGGCCGAAAAGATGCACACTGGGAGGAAATCGCACGCCTGTGTCTGGCCCAATTTCGCGCTGACTACGGGCGTTTCGTCGGAGACCCCTGGTGGGCCAAACAGATCGCTGAATTGAGCGAAGTCAGCGCAGAGTTTCGGGAATTATGGGCGCGTCCCGATGTGCTCAATGCGCTGGAAGGGCGCAAGTCAATTGATCATCCGCGTGTCGGCGAACTCGCCTTTGAGTTTCTGTGGCTTCAGACGATCAATTCCTCCGATCTGCGGCTGTTCGTTTACACTCCACGTAACAAAGAGACCGCCGATAAAATCGCGCTGCTGTTGGCGCTAGAGTCTGAACAAAACGCCCCACAGCCGCATCGAGCGACTGTGGTTTCCGAAGAATAGTTACTGGCTGTTGAGCACTGGTTGCGCCTTCCCCTCGAATCACCGTATTTGATGCGGGTTGTGTTACCATAGGGCAAAATAGAAACATAAAACATCGTGCGTGGTATGGTTCCGTAACCCGCCGAGAACCGCGATCCGGCCTTTCATCCTTAAAGAATGGAAATCGTGTTTGGTGAGGCCAGGCAGCCTCGTTCCTGGTTCACAAGAGGAAAATGTTATGCCAGCTTTGAACGTATCCGACCGCTACGAATTGCCCGACAGCGAACCGATCACACGCATCCTGCTGCACACCATCGCCATGCCGCTCGTCGAGCCTCTGAAAACGAGCTTCGGCGGCGATCCACTGCGGCCTGCGATCCTGGTGGAACTGCACCTGGGCGGCGTCACGGGCTGGGGCGAGTGCGTGGCCTCGTGGGAGCCAGGCTACAGCTACGAGACGATTGCCACGGCTATGCACATCCTGAGCGATTTCTTCATTCCTTCGCTGCTGGGGAAGACCAACTTAAACAGTCTGAAGCGCTTCCGGGGCCACCCCATGGCGCGCATGGCCGTTGAATCCGCTTACTGGGCGGCTGTTGCCGCGCAGCGCAGGGTTCCACTGGGCACCCTGTTCCAGGCCAAAGAACGCAAAGCGAAGGCCAAGGTTGGCGTCAGCATCGGAATCCAGGACAGCATTGATGCCACGATTGCCACCGTGGACAAACGCCTTAAAGAAGGCTACGGGCGTATCAAACTCAAGATCAAGCCGGGCTGGGATATTGAAATGCTGCACGCGGTGCGCAAGACGTTCCCGGACATCAGCCTGATGGCCGACGCCAACAGCGCCTACACGCTCGACGACGTAGAGCTGTTCAAGCAGATGGACT
>DATGFK010000804.1:0-16162 GCA_035309185.1 Aggregatilineales bacterium | reverse complement strand
CAAGGCCCAGCCGACTAAGCGCTGCAACTCCTGCGGGCATGATCCCTTCTCCACACGGCTTTTCGCGCGGGAAAGACGCCTTTTCAAAGAGTTCAACTCGCAGGCCGCAACGTCCCAACAGGATAGCCAGCGACGAACCGGACACGCCACCTCCTGCGATTAGTACGTCTGTCATTAGGCTTTAGGCCGCGTCCATCTCAAGCGAGGCACAAAACGTGGCTTCGCTCCCATCGTGGCGAGGTAATCATGGTTCGCTAGTAGAACTGATTCCTCGGTGGCAATACGAGAGCGCAGTATCCACAGGTGTGCCAATGTGCCGAGGATCGCTGTCAGATAGGCTGTGTGAATAAGCGGGATCGCCAGCAGTTCGACAAACAACGCAAGGTAATTCGGGTGGCGGATAAAGCGGAACGGGCCGTGGCTGACCACCCCAAGATCGAGCGAATCCATCACCCTGACGTTCCAATGTTCGGCCATCGTCGCGATTACCCACCACCGGAGAGCATTGGCAAGCATAAAGAAAACAATCATGGGTAGCGCGAGCACGGGTACAAATGGGCGCTTAAGCAGCCAGGCTTCCAGGAAGGATCCAAGCAGAATTCCTACGTGCAAGATCACGATCCAGGGGAAAACTGGATCGCTTATATTTCGAGCGCCGTGCGTGATCAAGATTCGCTGGTGGCGTCGCCCAATTGCCATCTCGATGAGCCGGCCCGCGCTGACTGCCAGAAGGAATATTGCGTAGAGTATCAGACTGCTGGTCATATCACGTCCATTGTAGCAACAGCAATTCCGCACTCAGGCCGGGGCCGAAGGCCGCGATCAGACCATAGCTATCAGCATCCGGCTGGCGAGTGACGAGCCATTCTCGCAGGACAAACAAAATGGATGCGCTCGATAGATTTCCGAAATTACGCATGATGTCCCAGGAAGGTTGTGACTGCTCACGAGGCACCTCCAGCGTAGCTTCGAGATATTCCAGAAGTTTTCTACCACCTGGATGCAGAAGGAAGCTCGTTATCTCGTCCTGGCCCACATGATGACGGGCCAGGAGATTGCTTATCGGTTGTTTGATGTACTGGCGCACCAGATCGGGAACCTGCTCAGAAAGAACGATGTGCAGACCATTATCCTTGAGATCAAAGCCGATGGCATCCAGCGCGTTCGGGAAGTGGAAGGCTTCTGTATCGAGCAACCTGGCGCCATGAATGCTTCCGCTATTCGTACCGACCACGAGCGCGGCAGCAGCGCCGTCGCCAAAGAGCGCCATCGAAACCAGGTTCGCCAGGGAATAATCGTCCCGCTGAAAGGTCAGCGTGGGAAGTTCGACGGAGACGATAAGGACGTTTGCGGTTGGCCTGGCCTTGATGAAGTCGTGGGCAAGCGAAAGCGCCACAGCCCCGGCAACACAACCTAGTTCGGTCACGGGCAGGCGCCGCACGTTGGAGCGGAAGCCTAGCCGCGCGATCAGATAGGCGTCCAGCGAGGGCAGCATGACACCGGTGCAGGACACGGTAATCAACACATCCATGTCCGCAGGTCGCATGTTGGCCTGTTCCAGGCAGTCCAGAACAACCTTTTCGCCTAGTTGGACGGATTGCAGCCGGTAGGCTTCGCTGGTTTGAGTGAGAGAAATTGGCTCTTTGAGGGCATCCAATGGCATGACGCTATAGCGCTGTTCGATGAGGGCGTTGTCGAAAATGCTCATCAAGGCAGCAGTGCGGCGGGCTTCAAAATGGAAGTGACTTTGGACATGTTCGAGAACGGCTTGTTTGAGCGTATCACAGGGCATGGAATAGGGTGGAACGGCCACAGCCACACTGGTTACAGTTGCCATTAAATGTCCCTTTGCTCCGCTCGGTTGGCACGTTTGCAGAATAAGTATACGGCATAACCGTTAAGAGACATCCAGGCAAAATTGCTGATATCAGGTCTGGGAGAGCCAGGAAGAGGCCTTTGGTTTCCAGTTATTTCCAGTTCTTGTGACTGTGTGGGAATGGTTGCCCTGCAACAAGTTCCCCTCTCCGTGCTTTCGAAGAGGGGAACCCATTGTAAAGCAAGTCGAATTTAACGGTTGTTGTACATAGCTGCGGTCAGGGTGCCGCTGGACGTATCGCCAAAGGCTTCCCAGAAGAACGCACCGCCCAACCCCTGCGATTTGGAATAGCTCATCTTACCCGCGATAGTGCTGGGGGTGTCGTAGCTCCACCAGTTGTTTCCGCACAACGCATAGGCCGTGCCAGCGACGGTGTTAGTGGCAGGGCAGGTGCTCATCAGTACGTGGTAATCTTCGATACCGGCCTCATAGGTCCCTGTCGCGGCCCCTGTTGCGGAGCCGCCTGGAGCTGACTGGGTAACACCTGTCCAGCCACGGCCATAAAAACCGATGCCGAGATTAATTTTGCTCGACGGAACGTTTTTGCTCTTGAGCTTCTGGACGGCTGCATCCGCATAGAAGCCCGCTGTTGGGATGCCACTGTACGAATATAGTGGCGAATGCGGAGCGGTTGGCCCGGTACTGGCCCACGCCCCAAAGTAGTCGTAGGTCATCAAGTTATACCAATCCAGGTACTGCACCGCGCCACCGTAGTCCGCCGCATCCATCTTGCCGCCCGACGTGCCATCGGCGGTTATGGCCGCAGTGACCAGATCGGAGCCGAAGCGGCTACGCAGGGCCGACATGAGAGTTGGATAGGAACTGAAGCCACTGGAATCGCAGCTCAAGCCGCAAGAATTTGGATATTCCCAATCAATGTCAATGCCGGAGAAGGTGCCGTTCCAGCGCGGATCGTGTACCAGGTTGTAGCAGGAGCTTGCGAAGGACGCTGCATTGGCAGCAGCCGCACCAAATCCACCCGACCACGTCCAGCCGCCGAAGGACCAGATGATCTTGAGGTTGGGATACAAGGCCTTGATTTCCTGGAACTGGTGAATGATGCCTGTGGTGATGCTGCCATCCGTGGGATCAGCGACACCACTGACGCTATTTGCCGCCGTGTAATTCATCTGCGTATCCGCGTAAGCATCGCCGATCGCGCAGGAGGCATTGGTGACATTGCCAAAAGCGAAAATGAGGTAATTCATTTTGGCAATCATGCCGCTGGTGACCATATTCTTCGGGAAGTACGCTCTTCCGTACACGTCCCAATCAGCAAAGTAGCCCATGATGCGCAGGCCACCGCCGCTGCCGCTGCTTGTTGCGGTGGGCGTAGCCGAGGGGCCAGTCGTCGGTGTCCTGGTAGGTGTATTGGTTGGGCCTGTGCTACAAGGCCCGTTATCCTGCCACACGCCGGAGCCACCTGTGCTGGGGTATTCGTTCTGTGTCCACCATTTAGCCAGCCAGTTATGTCCCTGGTAGGAAACTACGTTGCCGCCCACGTAGACGTTTCCATTGACGTATGCTGGTGCGCAGGTACCGCCGCTGCCACTGCTGGTTGCTGTAGGCGCCCCGGTGTTAGTGGGCTTCGGGGTGCTCGTAGGCCCAGAGGTTGGCGTGTTCGTGACAGAGCCACCACCATAAGCGCCTTCGTCAATCCACAAGGCGGGCGTGGCTGGCGGTTCCCAGCCGACCTGGGAAGTGTGTGCTTGCTGGCACTTATAGAGGTGATTGGGATGGGTCGAGTCCTGGTAGGTCACCTGGTCGCCAATTTTGTAGGCGACATTAGGCGCCCACGCAGGATAGGACGTCTGCGCGGATACGAATGCCGGTAAACTGCTCAAGGCTATGATGCAGGCAATAATGGAAATCAAAATACTTCTCAAGTGACGCATGGAAAACCCTTTCTTTATATAAACCATTCTCAGCTTATGCCGACAATGGATAACAAACGAGATGTTAAAGGGAGGAATTCTCGCATTCCTCCCTGGTGGAACGGCTCTTTTCAGGGCTGGGCGTTAAAATGTCCCTGGACTGTATTGGCAAAGTTGTAGCCGGCGCTGGCATCCCAGTTGATGGACCAATCCATCGCGCCACGAATGCCCGTCCAGTGCTGAGATGGGTGGAAACTTCCACAGTTGTTGCCCGTTTCAAGGCAATCCAGTGCCGCGTTGACCACCGATGGAGCCACGGCGCCGCTCCCGGCGCCGCTTGAATTGGCCGGAAGGCCCAGGCCAACCTGGTCAGGCCGCAGGCCGCCCTGCAACTGGATGCAAGCCAGGGCCGTCAGGAAGTCTACGTTCCCTTCGGCATAGACCTTCCCGTCGCAGCCGTTCATGCTGCCAGCGTTGTAGTATTGGGTATTGACGATAGTCAGGATGCTCTTGATATTGAGGGCCAATGCAAGATAACCGGAGCCTGTAGATTGCATGTCAATCGTTTGAGGCGCCAGCGTAACGATCAGCCCTGAACCGGCTTTGGCGGACAATTGCTGCAAAGCACTGCTCATATAGGTCACGTTGATGCCGTTTTCCAGGTCAATGTCCACGCCATCAAAACCGTACTGCTGCATGAGGCTGTAAACACTGTTGGCGAAGTTACTGGCGCTGGTCGGATCACTAACACTGATCGTGCCATTTTGCCCGCCCACGGAGATGATCACTTTGCGTCCCTGCGAATGCAACGTACTGAGGTCGCTTGTGAAGTTGGCGGCTGAATAACCACCGAGCGCCGACGATAGGCCAGAGTCGATGCTGAACGTCACGCCGCCCGTGTTCCTGGGATCGGCGTTGGCAAATGCCACCGCCACGATCGTGTAAGTCGTGGGTACATCCCGTAGGTGTAGTGCCGTCGCGCCATTGGTGAAGTCCTGCCAGTATCCCGTAACGAGATGTTCCGGCAAACTGCCGCCGCTGGAGGTTGGAGCAGGCGTACTGGTCTTGGTCAGTGTCGCCGACGGGCCACTGGTAGGCGTGCTGGTTGCAGACCCTCCCTTGTAAAGGCCTTCGTCAATCCACACGGCAGGAGCGTTGGGTGGTTCCCAACCGACCAGAGATGTATGTGCCTGCTGGCACTTGTAGAGGTGGTTGGGATGGGTCGAGTCCTGGTAGGTCACCTGATCGCCGATCTTATAGGATACGTTGGGCGCCCAGGCGGGGAGGACACCGCTAGTGGTTGGCGTAAGTGTTGGCGGAACGCTTGTGTTGGTTGCTGTAGGGACATTGGTATTGGCGGGTTTGGGCGTATTGGTTGAAGTTGGCTTTGGAGTGGTAGTGGGTGTGTTGGAGGCTAAAGTCGTTGGTGTATTTGTTGGCGAACTCCCATAGGCCCCTTCGTCAATCCACAGAGCCGGTGTGTTGGGTGGTTCCCATCCAACCAGCGAGGTATGCGCTTGCTGGCATTTAAACCGGTGATTCGGGTGTGTCGAGTCCTGATAAGTCACCTGGTCGCCAATTTTGTAGGCGACATTGGGCTGCCAGGTTAGATACGATGTTTGCGCGGCCCCTCGCGAAACGTAGGCAATAGATAAGGCCAATAAGGCTACACTTAGGAGCAAACGACTAATTTTCACGGCACTTTTTGTCCCCCAGCATGTAAGTTAGTTATTGTTACTAACTTACTAAAACCTAAAAATTAATGGCTTGTATAGCCATTTAATAAATCAGTTCATACCCGTCCTTGAAAAATCAATTCTGAAATTATTCTTCAAGATCATTATAGAAAGAATCTATAAATCGTGTCAAGTACCCTGTTCATATTTCCATCAGTTCAATTGGGGCAGTCTTTCCCTCGCATGGCTGCAAAGCAGACCAAATTTTATTCTTGGAGAGATAGAACTTTTGTCGCATACTAAAGCTAAATCTGTACATTAGACTCGTAGTATTGGGTGATTGTGACGTCCGATACCCTCTTCCCTAACAAATGTCCCTGCCTTGGTGCTGCCTTCGAGTACCGCATAAACCTTTACCACACTGAACGTCAGAGGGTCGGCGGAAACTGAGGATGAAATGCAAGACAATGAAGCGGTCGCATTCTACATCGTTGCTCACCAGGACGATTGGCAGTTATTTATGTCTCCGAACGCCTACACCGACTTGAACGATCCAAGCCATAAAATCATTTTTGTCTATACAACTGCGGGCGACGCCGGGAAAGATGAGCAATACTGGTCTGCGAGGGAAAAAGGCGCACTTGAGTCGGTGCGCATGGTCTTGGATACGGCCAAATCGCCACGCGAAGAGGCCGTGTGTAGCGAAAAATCCTATCATGGACATGATATT
Source organism: Aggregatilineales bacterium (assembly GCA_035309185.1). Classification (GTDB taxonomy): domain Bacteria; phylum Chloroflexota; class Anaerolineae; order Aggregatilineales; family UBA2796; genus DATGFK01. The sequence goes on along the minus strand of DATGFK010000804.1, from coordinate 10,006 downwards.
CACTGTTGTCAGTACAAGGGAACCTCGGCGTACTTTTTACGTCTGCCCGATGGTTGTATGACGGGAAAAGGTTCTGTGAAGCATCAGCACCAGAGCCTGAGCAAGCTTCGCAAAGGCGAGGTTCAGAAGATCACTGCTGTAGACGGAACGGTCACCTATCATGGTTGGGATGACCTATGCCAGACAATTGCGGCGATCATCAAGAGTGAATCGGAAGGCAGACGGAATGTCTGGATCCACACGTCCGATTTTCTGCTGGCCGATAATTTTATTGATAATGCAGACCATACCGCGACAGGACGGCTTGTCCACGATGCCGTGAAGCACTTAGGGATTCACCACGGCATTACTTTATATCGAGACTACGATGTAGACTTGCTTCCCCCAAACCTGACACCACAACAAGTCCACCAAAAGACCAGCCTGTTTATCGCTTATGACTTAAAAGTGCAGGCGGAAGTGGGGCATTGTACACGCTGCGAAAGTCGCTACTACAGCGGCTGGTGTTTGCGGCAGTACACGCGGCAAATCCAAAAAGGACATCCCTCCACGGTGGCAGGGAAACTCTGGGCGCACACACTGATGCATTTTACCCGCTTCCGGAAATGGCAGGGCGCTAAACCAGAAGCAATTGCCCAACACTGAACGCTGATGAGAGGATTCGGAGCAGTGTATGGAAGTTCTGGAAAATCCAAAATCCGAATTGGATCTGGACATGCTGCTTCAGGAAGTTAATGCCTCGCCATTCATCGGCCAGTTGACAATGAAGGAACTTGATCAATTTATCGCGGATCGCATGATTCGCTTCTTCTACAATGCCGACAAGCTCGTTGGCTTTGGCGCATGGGAAGAGATCGATTCGGCGTGGTGTGAAATCGGGCCTTTCTACAATATGCAGGCGTATCGAGGCAACGGGTTGGGCACGCAGATCGTCCAACTTTTGGTTACACTCAATACCGGCAAAAAAATGTACGCTGTGACCAAGAATCCAATCGTCAGTAAGCTGATGCTCAAATTTGGATTCCACAAAGTGGGAGTTTTGGGCTTGCCGTGGCCGATATACCGGCACCTGCTCGCGAAAGTTTCCGTGTCTCGCCTACTCAACTTGGCGCGCAAAATCAGTTCTGATCCAGTCTCTCACTACCTCAAAACCTGAGACACAGTCTCGTCTGTTGGAAGAATCATAGGATTGCTCACAAAACCAATGTTCGCCTTCAATCCAAAATCCACGGGAAATAGAAACATATTACGATGAAGAAAATGAACACCATGCACATCGAGGCTTCCCTCGTCGTCCATGCCCGCCCGGAAACCATTTACGCCGTCCTGGCTGACTACCATGTGGGGCACGCTGCCATCATTCCCAGGCCACCCTTCACAGGTCTAGAGGTTGAGTCAGGTGGACATGGAGCCGGAACCATGATCCGCGCGCACATGAAGGTTTTCGGTACGGAGTTCCATTATCACCAGCAGGTTACCGAACCAGAACCGGGCCGCGTCCTGATGGAAACCGACGTGGATACCGGACAATATACGCAGTTCATCATCAAACCTGTGGACGGTGGGGCACATGCCATCGTGACGATTGCCAGCGAGTTCCCGACGGCTTCAGGGATCAAAGGGTTTCTGGAGAGGTTGACGCAGCCGCCGGTTGTGCGTCGAATTTACTTGAAAGAACTGCACATCCTGGACGAGTATGTACGCCAACTGAGCGTCTCGGCCAACTGACATGCCTACACAGGCGAAGGAAAAACGCTGTACAAAGCGCGATCACCGCAGGGTGAGCACCCGGAACGACTCGGTATAGACCTTTTCAGGGGCAAAAGCCGGATCAAAGCCATCGCGCTGACGCTTCGCAAGCGCTTCGGGATCTTTTACCTGGCTCTTGTGTTCGCAGATCGCGGCAATCTTGCGGTCCAATACGTCCGTGATGTTGACCTTCTCGTTGCCATCGCGAGTGCCTGCCAGGTAGATATGCCTGACCTTATGCGGTTCCAGTTTTTCGTCGCGCCATAGTTCTACGAAAGTATGCCGATCCCGCGCCGAGGGATAGACCGCATTCAGCGTAGCATCGCCAATCACCCTGTGATCGGGGTGGTTGACCGAGCCGGAGTCAAACCACCGGGTGGCCGGGTCGTTCGTCACCACAATATCTGGTTTCTGAATCCGGATAATGCGCGTCAGAGCGCGGCGCAGATCCAGGTTCGGTTCCAGTTCACCGTCGCCATAACGAAGGAAGATCACTTGACTGGTGTTTCCGCCGGTGAGTATTGCAGCGGCTCGTTGTTCCGCTTCTCGAATTTCGATTAGACGCTGTGCGGTCATATCCTGGTCATCGGTGCCTTTGTCACCGCTGGTAGCCAGGACATAGACCAGCTCCTTGCCCTCAAGCGCCCACTTCGCCAGCGTACCACCTGAGAAAAACTCCGGGTCGTCGGGATGGGCATAGATTGCCATGACTCGCCGGAGACTGTCGGCGTCGGCTGGCAGTGGAGTGTTCGTCATTGCCAGGTTTTGTCAGTCTTCGAGGTCGCCAAAATCGCTGACGCCGCGGACGATGTCAACGTCGTCTTCATCGTTGTCGCTTTTGTCTTCCTTTGGCGCAGCACGATGGGTACGGCAGTCACAACCACCGCTATCGTGTTTGGTACAGCCGCCTTTGGCTTTGTTCGCTAGGGCATCCAGTTCGTCCAGCGGCTGTAACTCTTCGCGTTGGACGACAAAACGCGCTTCTTCCACCAGCACTGTGACGGCATCCTGCAAGGGATGTACATCAATGACTTTGCCTTCGCCGTGGGGAGTGCCTACTCTCTTGTTGCGTTTGGGCAGAAGTTTTCGCGCCTCAACGTACTGTTCGTATTCGTAGACGAGGCAGCAGCGCAAACGCCCGCACATGCCGGTGATTTCAGATGGGTTGAGCGAGATGCCCTGCATTTTCGCCATCTTAATCGAGATCGGGCTGAACTCAGTTAAGAAGGTCGAACAGCAGCGGGTGATTCCGCACGCCCCAAAGCCGCCGATCAGCTTTGCGGCGTCTCGTGGCCCAACTTGACGCAGTTCGATCTTGGATTTGTAGATGTTCGAGAGTTCGCCGCGCAAGCGGTTCGTGTTGATTTTGGCATCTTCGGCGGCGAAAAGGATTGTCAGCGAATTGCCATCAAAACTGTACTGCGCTTCAAGAAATTTGCATTCCTCGAAACCACCGAGCTGCGAAGCCTTCTCGCGGCAGGTAATCAGCGCCTCAAGCTGGCGCGATTCCCACATTTGCTTGAGCGCCAGGTCACGGGCAGTGGCGACGCGGAGGATGGGTTTATAGTCGTGCGAATCCTTGTCTGGATTGACGAAACCCATCACCTGGCCCATTTGTTTGCCGCGTGCCGTATCAATGACCACGTAGTCACCGGGCTGGACGGCAGAGTAATCCGCACAATCAAAGTGGTACAGCTTGCCAAGTTTCTGAAAACGTACCCCTATCACGGTCGTAGGGGATTGCGTGTATTTGCTCTCTGCTACTTGCATGGGGTTGGTTTGAGTATCCAATTATCCGCCAAAAGAATAGTGTCTGATTCACGCGGATCATACGGCGAGTCAGCATCGTGCGCAAGGGGCCAACCGGCGCCAGTGGTTCGGCTGCGTTGCAAAAGTCCAGGGATAGCAGTACAAACAATCGGAAAAGTTGTAAAGGAGACTCGATGCACCATGCACATTGAGACAGCCGCGGTTCACGCAGGCCGTAAATCTGACCCCGCCACTGGCGCAATTTCGCCGCCGCTGGTGCTTTCGACTACATTCGAACGGGCTGAAGATGGGAGTTATCCACATGGCTACCTCTACACGCGCAACAGCAATCCGAATCGTGTGGCACTGGAGGAGTGTCTGGCGACCCTGGAAGGCGGGGCGACGGCGGCAGTCTTCAGTGCGGGATCGGCGGCAACGACCAGCATCTTCCAGGCTCTCGGCCCGGGAAGCCACGTGATTGCGCCCCTGGAAAGTTATACGGGTACAAAGACACTGCTACGTGAGCTGTTCGCGACCTGGAATCTGCAAGCTACCCTCGTTGACATGACTGATCTTGACGCGGTGCGCAAGGCTATCCAGCCGAACACTCGCCTGCTCTGGACGGAAACACCGTCCAATCCGCTATTGAAGATTACCGATATTGCTGCCGTTGCGGAGATTGCACATGGTACGGGCGCTATCTGCGTCTGCGATTCGACGTGGTGTACGCCGGTTATTCAGCGCCCGTTCGAGTTTGGCGCCGATGTGGTTGTCCACGCCACCACCAAATATTTCGGCGGACACTCCGACGTGATGGGCGGGGCAGCAATTTTTCGGGTAGCTGACGACTTCGCCGCGCGCGTCAGACGCATCCAGGTGATGGCTGGCGCGGTATCCTCGCCATTCGACTGCTGGTTGATCCTTCGCGGCGTCTCGACTCTGCCCTGGCGAATTCGTGCGCACTGTGACAATGCGTTGAAGCTTGCCACATTTCTCAGCCAGCACTCGAAGGTGGAATGCGTCTATTATCCTGGCCTGGCGAGCCATCCCGGCCATGATCTGGCGGTACAACAAATGAAACTGTTCGGCGGAATGCTTTCCTTCCAGGTAAAAGGGGATTCGGCAGCGGCGATGGACGTCGCCGCCAGCGTGAAGCTGTTCACCCGTGCGACCAGTCTGGGTGGTGTGGAGAGTCTGATTGAACATCGCGCGTCTATTGAAGGGGCCGGGACGACCACACCAGCGAATCTACTGCGCGTATCCGTGGGCCTGGAACATGCCGACGACTTGATCGAAGACCTGGCGCAGAGCCTATCGTGTTTACCATAGGATTCTGCGGACAAAAGATGGTATAGTACGCCATTTGTTGGGGCGTCTGGACTCGCTTGATACTTTCTGGAAATCGTAGTGAATAAATTGACACATCCCGGCGGTAGAATCCGACATCTCCCCCAAATACTGTCGGACTGGGTAATCAAACGCCGCAAATTGCAAAGCTGGGCAATCATGACACTCTGCCTTGCAGGACTACTGGCTCTGACCGCGTGCGATAGCAGCCCAGTGGTGGTCGTGGCGACGCCCGTCCCGCCGGATGCGAGTTTCCACACGTACCACCATCCGAGCGGGGTTTTCAGCATTCGCCTGCCTACGGACTGGTCTGTGCGCGATCTGAGCCAGCCAGATGCCGTTCGTGTTGAGTTTTCACCGCCAGACAATACCGGACTACCGCTCACGGTCTACGTCGTCAATACGGGAAATAACCTCGATGCTGCCAGTTTCCTCGACGCCATTGGCAAGTATGAAGCTGCGATCAATGGCAGCGCCAGTGTTTATACCGAAGTCTCACGCACGGCGCAGGGCGATGGCAGTTGGCGCTTGACCGGAATTCGCCAGACTCCCATTGGACCACGCACGCTCAATACGTTCTTGCAAGCCGATAAATCCTTCTTGTCCGCGGTTGAGGTAGACATCACCGACGCCAACGACCAGATGCAACAAACCATGCGGGCCATTGTCAACACCTACCGCGTTGATACCACAGCCGTGATCAAGCCCGGTGACATTAGCGCCGAGCAGGCGGTTGGCGTGACTACCTCATCGGGTGTGCTGGTATTCAGCGGCCTGTTCGACTGGACAAACTCCCAGGGCGCCTTCATCGTCAACGGCGAGGTGACCAATAAATCCGGTGGGCCGTTGGAAGCGATCCGCGTCACGGCGACACTTTATGACGCGGACAGCCATGCCCTGACTGACCAGGGCAACGTCGTGTCAACCGAAGTTTTGCAAGATGGCGCGTCGGCCCCGTTCTCGATTCAGTTTCGCAATGGTAAACCATCTCAGGCTGTCCGTTACGAGCTTGAAGCAGCGGGTCGCAGCGCCGAATATGCCATCAAAGACTACCTGGGAGATGATCAATTTATCCACGGCAACGATAAAGCGAGCTACAACGCCAGTGGTTATTTAACGATTAGTGGGGACGTGGTCAATAAAACACAGGCTCCGGCGCATTTTGTGAAGGCAACTGTCGCCGTGCTGGATGAAAAAGGCCGCGTCGTGGCTACCGACAGCGTCTTTCTATCCAAGCCTGACTTGCTTTCCGGGGAGGCTGGGCACTTCGAGGTCACTTTCTTTGAACTGGGCGGCAGTGCCATCCGCTACCTGATCACCATTGAGGGTAAGACCACGACCCAATAACACGAGCCGGTTGACAAATACTTAATCAGGTGCGCGTGGGATCAGCGCCGTTGAGCGTAGGGCCAGTGCAGGGTACACTTACGCTCTGTTCAAGGAGCTTATTTCCGATGAAAAACATCACGGTAATTGGGGTAGGGTACGTCGGGCTGGTCACAGGCACTTGCTTTGCCGATCTTGGGAACCAGGTCGTCGCCCTCGACATCAACGAAAAACGTATCGAGAACCTTCGCAAAGTAATTCTGCCTATCTATGAGCCTGGATTGAAGGAAGTGGTAGAGCGCAACGTCAAGGCCAGTCGCCTGTCCTTCACCACGAGCTACGAAGACGCACTTAAAGATGCTGAGTTTGTCTTTATCTGCGTAGGGACGCCCGCAGGGGTGGATGGCGAGGCCGACCTCCAGTACGTCCGTATGGCTGCCGAATCCATTGCCCAGAATATGGACCATCCGCTGATTATCATCAACAAATCCACCGTTCCCGTCGGCACGGGAGATTGGGTAGCCAGCATCGTCCGGGAGAACCAGCCGAAGGCGATCCCATTTGCCGTCGTCAGTTGTCCCGAATTCCTGCGCGAAGGATCGGCCATCCGCGACTTTCTGAATCCGGATCGTACAGTGTTGGGTTCGACAGACAAGGACGCTGCCAATCGCGTTGCTCAGTTGCATCTGCCGCTCCGCGCACCGATTGTCGTCACCGATTTGCGCACGGCTGAGATGATCAAATATGCCTCAAATGCGTTCCTGGCAACGCGCATCAGTTTCATCAACGAGATCGCTAACATCTGCGAGATGCTCGGCGCGGATGTGAAAGAAGTTGCGCAGGGCATGGGCTACGACAAACGCATCGGCCATCACTTCCTCGAACCCGGAGTCGGATACGGGGGGAGTTGTTTTCCCAAAGACGTAAAAGCCCTGGCGCACATGGCGCAGGTCAATGGGACACATCCGGAACTTCTTCAGGCCGTCATGGGCATCAACGAGACGCAGCGCCAACAGATCGTCCTGAAACTCGAGGATATGCTAGGTTCCGTCCAGGGCAAGGTGATCGGAATCCTGGGCCTGGCTTTCAAAGAGAACACCGACGACATCCGCGAATCGCCTGCGCTGGACATCGCGGCACGTCTGCACGACCAGGGCGCCAAACTACGTGGCTACGATCCAGTCGCCGGGGAAAATACGGGCCGGGTAGCGCCTTACATCGAATTGTGCGACGATCCCTATACGCTGGCTAAAGGCTGTGATGCGCTGGTCGTGGCAACGCCCTGGAACGAGTTCAAATCGCTGGATATGACCCGCATTTGTGGCGAGATGAAGCAGCCGGTGCTCGTGGATGGCCGCAACCTATACGACGGTCAATTGATGAAACAGATGGGCTTTCGCTATCGTGGCGTTGGAAGGGGTTTCCACGGCGCCCTGGAAGCGAGCCTGGAGGTTGGTAACGGAAAATCGAATGCAAAAAAATGATGTAATTCGGCACGTTCTTCCCAACGGGATGACGTTGCTGCTCAAGAGCCAGCGTACAGCCCCTCTCATTAGCTGGTGGGTGCTGTACCGGATCGGCAGCCGCAACGAACGTACTGGCCTGACGGGAGTCTCGCATTGGGTTGAACACATGATGTTCAAGGGAACCGACGAGTTCCCGGCAGGCTATCTCGACAAAGCAATTGACCGGGAAGGAGGCATTTGGAATGCCCAGACCTCCTTTGACTACACCGCCTACTTTGAGACTCTGCCCTCAGACCGCATAGAGCTGGGCCTGCGTGCCGAAGCGGATCGGATGGTCAATGCCCGCTTTGACCCGGAGGAAGTCGAATCCGAGCGCACAGTGATCATCTCCGAGCGGCAGGGACGCGAAAACAGCCCGACGTTCTGGCTGGGCGAAGAACTGCAAGCGGCTGTATTCCGCGTGCATGGCTATCACCATGAGATCATCGGGGACATGACCGACCTGGAAACGATGACCCGCGATGATCTGTACCATCACTACAAAACCTACTATGCGCCTAACAATGCCATCGCCGCTTTGGTTGGAGACTTCGACCCGGACGAGATGATCACCCGCCTTGACGGCATCTTCGGCAAGATTCCGACGGCCGATACCCCTAAGCCTTTCGTGCGTCCAGAGCCTCCACAAATGGGTGAGCGCCGGGTGCGCGTGGAGCGCCCTGGCCCCACCCCGTATCTTTCCGTGGCCTACCGTGTGCCAGAAGCCGCGCATCCCGATTGGATCAAGCTGTATATGCTCGATAGTATACTGGGTGGGGCCAGCGGGTTTGGCGGTGGCGGAGTGGGCAACAAGACCTCACGGTTGTATCAGGCGCTGGTCAAGACTGATCTGGCCGCCTCGTTCAGTTCTGGCTTGCTGCCGTCTATTGATCCGTACTTTTACGGTATAGACGTGACGCTGCGTGCTGAGCGGACGCTTGAGCAGGTCGAGGCTGCCCTATTTGCGGAACTAAACAAAGCGATTCAGGGGCAGATCACACAGGCGGAACTGGACAAAGCCAAGAAGCAAGCCCGCGCGCTTTTTGCCTTCAGCAGCGAAACTGTAACCAACCAGGGTTTTATGCTGGCCTACTACGAACACGTTACGGGCAGCTATGAGTGGTTCACCACGTTCGAGGAACGCTTGCGTGCCGTGACGCTGGACGACGTACATGATGTAGCGAAGCATTATCTGCTTCCTTCGCAGCGGACGGTTGGTTGGTTCATCCCGACGGGTGAAGGGGGCAGTGATGACGACGAAGAGTAATTCGCCGGCGGTGAGTGCGATACCTGGCTCCAATGACATCGCCCGTGAGGTGCTGCCGAACGGGCTGATCGTTCTGGCCCGCGAGAACTTTGCCTCGCCCTCTGTAATCATTAACGGGCTGATACAGGTAGGAAGCATTTTCGAAACACCTGATAGCGCAGGGTTGGCGAACATCGTTGCCAGCGCCCTGATGCGCGGCACGAAAACCCGCGATTTTGATACCCTGCACGAGACATTGGAAAGCCTCGGCGCAAGTCTGGGCATCGGTGGCGGCGTGCATACCACCAGCTTCAGCGGCAAAGCTCTTGCCGAAGACCTGCGCACGCTGCTGGAGCTACTTTCCGATGCACTGCGCAACGCGGCATTTCCTGCCGACCAGGTTGAACGGCTGCGGGGCGAAATCCAGACTTACCTCAAGATTCGCTCCCAGGATACCCGCTCGGTTGCCAGTGATGCCTTCCGCACCCTTGCTTACCCGTCTATTCACCCTTACAGCCATAACCTGTATGGCGAACCAGAAACCGTCGCCAGGCTGTCCCTATCTGAACTGATCGGCTTTCACGAGCAGAATTTCGGCCCGCGCGGCATGATCCTTGTCATTGTAGGGGCTGTGAAGACTGCTGACGCCATCAATCTTGTGCGTGCCGCCTTCGAAGATTGGCAGAACCCGACGCAGCCGATACCTCCAACACTTCCGCCCACTCCGCGCCTGAATGAAATCCGCCAGCAGGCAATTGTCGTCCCTGGAAAGACGCAATCAGATATTGTCCTGGGATGGCCGGGACCCGCACGCGCGGAGCTGGACTTTCAGGCGGCGAACCTCGCCAACAACATTCTGGGCGTATTCGGCATGATGGGAAGGCTTGGCAAAACGGTGCGCGAGGATCAAGGACTGGCCTATTACTGTGGCAGCCGCCTGACGGGCGGAATTGGGCCGGGGCCATGGCAAGTTACAGCAGGGGTCAATCCGGCCAATGTTCAGGTTGCCATTGACAGCATCGTTGCCGAGGTTAACCGTATCGTCGATTCACCGGTTTCCGATGAAGAGTTGGCCGATAACAAA
>DATGFK010000803.1:0-2490 GCA_035309185.1 Aggregatilineales bacterium | reverse complement strand
CCAGTCGAATTCGCTGATGCGTCGCGCCATTTCCCCGTTCCAGCCGGGGCAGCCATGGTCTTGTGCCGGAAATGGCATAGCTGCGCTCCACAGAGGTCACGTCAATGAGTGTGTCCCCAGTCTGCCGGCGCGCCTGGGGCGCGTGAATGTTCAGCAGGAGGCGGGATGAATCTTCTGCCGTGCACAGCGGGCGCGAAGCGGCCACGCGGCAGGAATAATTGTAGGTCACAACGGTTGGGTGGGGACCCTCTCTAGAGGGAATGGCACTTACTTAAGCCAGCATGGAGGAGAAGACGCGGGTAAGTGCTTGAAGAGAAAGGGAGGGGGCTGATCCGAGGATTGATACGATGGTTGTTACCAGGCAAACACCGTCTCATTCCAAAGAACAGCCCCCATGGATCGTAATGCACGAAGTCATCACAGGCAAACACGAAGCAGCGTTCAAAGCCAGGCGCGCAAGGCACAGGCCGTCGACTACTTCAACATACTGACGAGCCCGGAGCTGTTGGACATAACGGAAGCGTATTTGCCAGAACATCGGGAACGGCTGTATCCGCCGACGGTGACACTGTCGATGTTCATGCGCCAGGCGCTGGAAGAGGACGCCTCCTGTCAGAAGGCGGTCAACGGGTGGGCCGCGCAGCGAGCTGCCGACGGGCTGCGACCCATGAGTGTGCGTACGGGAGGCTACTGTCGCGCTCGCCAGAGACTGCCGCTGACGATGGTGCGGGAGTTGGCGCGCGAGACGGGGCGTCAACTGCATGAGCAGGCCAGGCCGGCCTGGAAGTGGCGCGGGCGGCCGGTCAAGCTGGTTGACGGCACAGGAATCTCGATGCCCGATACGCCGTCGAACCAGGCCCGCTTCCCGCAGTCCAGTTCTCAGGCCGAAGGAGTGGGATTTCCGTTAGCCTATCTGGTTGCGGTGATCTGTCTGGCAAGCGGCGCAGTGCTGGAGGCGGGTGTCGGAACGTACGCGGGCAAAGGCAGCGGGGAGCTGACGGCGTTTCGCATGCTGCAAGATACGTTTTGTAAAGGTGATGTGATCGTCGCCGATGCCTTGTACTGCCACTACTTTCTGATGGCCTCAATGATCGCCGCCGGAGTGGATGTCGTGATGGAACAGCATGGGGCGCGCCGCACGGACTTCCGGCGAGGCAAGTCGCTGGGCGTGCGCGATCACATTGTGACGTGGCCCAAACCCCGGCAGCGTCCCGACTGGATGACGCGTGAGCAGTACCAGGCCTTCCCCGATGAACTGATGGTGCGCGAGTCCAGGCTGCATCACCGGGTGCTGGTCACCACAATGCTTGATGCACGCAAGACCAGCAAACAGGACCTCTCGCAGTTGTACGCCAGGCGCTGGAACGTGGAACTGGATCTACGTAACATCAAGACGACGATGGGTATGGACGTACTGCATTGCCAGACTGCCCACATGAACGAGAAGGAGATCTGGGTCCATCTGCTGGCCTATAACGTGATTCGGTTGCTGATGGCGCAGGCCGCGAGCCACTATGCCACCGATCCGAGAACACTGAGTTTCAAACACACCGTGCAGTTATGGACTGAATGGCTGGCCCGAGGTCTGACAGCAACCCACGACCAGAGTCTCCTGTTCAACCTGATCGCACAGTCTTGCGTTGGGAATCGCCCCAGTCGCATCGAACCACGAATGCGGAAACGAAGACCGAAGTCTTACCCATGGCTGAAAGAGCCTCGTCACATCGCACGCGAGCGCGTCCGAAAATATGGACACGCTCCACGGGCTTAAGTAAGTGCCATTCGGCTATGCCCCTGTCAGTTGAGTTGCAGTGCTTCATATCGCGTTCCGCCTGGTCGGCCAGGTTGACACAGGAACAGCTCGCTCGCGTCCAAAAAGATGCTTTTCAACGATCGTTTTCTGCCGGCGCCCTGGTCTGTCTTCGCGGAGCCCCTGCGGATCATTGGATCGGTGTGATCGAAGGGTTAGTCAAAGTCGATACGGTCTCTAAAGGTGGGCGGGCTACAACCTTCGCCGGCGTGCCGGCGGGTTCCTGGTTCGGGGAGGGAGCCCTACTAAAGGATGAGCCTCGCCCATACTCGGTGGTAGCGCTGCGTGACAGCGAAGTCGGGTTTATACCGTGCAGCACATTTGAGTGGCTGCTTGACAATAGCCACTCGTTCAGTCGATTTGTCATCAATCAACTCAACGCCCGGTGCGGCTACTACGTCGGTCTGGTTGCAAACCTCCGTTTGCAGAAAGCGTCTGCAAGAGTCGCTTTCTGTCTCGCTGAAATGTTCAATCCGCAACTCTTTGGCGTCGCTGATCTGATGCTGGGTCTTTCGCAAGAAGAAATTGGACGTTTGTCCGGCCTTTCCAGGCAGAACACCAACCGGGCGCTTCACGAGCTCGCTGATGCGAGGCTTTTAACGATCGAATATGGGTCAGTCCGAATTCTTGACCTAACCGGGCTTCGAGATTTTGCGCATTCCGAAGATTGATTGGGCCGC
>DATGFK010000802.1:0-2871 GCA_035309185.1 Aggregatilineales bacterium | reverse complement strand
GCATCCAAAGCAGTGTGCCGAGAATAAACGATAGCGCGATCCGACCGGGCCTGCTCCATGCGCGCAGCAGTCTCGCGGGTTCGGCTGCACCCGCAACCGCGAGTCCGGCCAACAGCGAGTAAGTGATCCCGCTGGCAATGGCATTGCCAAGGGCCTGCAAAGGCAGCAGGTCGCGCCCGGTATATTGCAAGAACTGGATGGCGCCCCATCCGAGCAGGAAGCCGACCGCTGCGGCCAGGAAACGCCATAACAGCGACCACGAGCATATCTGCCTGAGTGACAACACGGCAAATACACGCAGGCGCGTGATGGCCGTAATTTCGGAGGGCAAAGCGGGTACTTCGTCGCGGATGAAGGTCAGTGCGCGGAAGGCTGCCACGTCCCCGCCGGATTCAAAGGCGGCCAACCCGGCAAGGCGCTTGACTGCGAAGGCCGATCCCAGGCGAGCGCAGGCGCGGGCGGCGGCTTCGGCCACGCCAGGATCGGGATCGTGCGCCGCGATTTCGACCAGTGTTGAATCGATGGTCTCGCTGAATGCGACAGCGCGCCAGTGGCTTGCTGTGCTATCCACTTTACCTTGCGCTTCCAGCAGCGCTACCCCGGCGCGCCGTACATCTGCCTCCGGCTCGCGTTCCAGGATAGCCGCCACGCGAGTCGGGATGGCAGGCGGGTGGGAATCGCCGACCTGGGCCAGGTAATGCATGGCCCGCAGCCGGGCCGGGGCCAGTTCGCTGGTCAGCGTTTGTAGCGCGATCCCACGCCGTTCCCCGATGTGCTCTATCGCGTTCCACCATACGTCCACTTCATAACCGTGTTCGAGCGCCGCCCGTAACATCATCCGGTGTGCAGCGGCGTCCAGGTGAATTCCCCAGGCTGCCGCGTCGCTGTAAAAAGAATCGATGAACTGGAAGTCTTCGGCGTAGAGATGAAAGCGCCCGGCGCCGTCCGCCCAATCCAGCAGCGCATCGTCAAACAGCACGTTAGCCTTTTTAAGTGCCTGAAGGGCCGGGTCGGTTACGGGCAGTTCCGCACCCCCCCCGGCAGTGTCCGAGCCATCGCCTTTCGCGTTCCGCGCGAGGGCCTCCACGATCTCGGTAGCAGAGTTATAACGGTCATCAGCCTTAAGGGAGGTTGCCTTGCGCAACACCTCCGCGACTCCCGGAGCCATGTCGTCGGGAATGGGCATCGGCGCGGAGACCATCACCTGTTGAATGTTCCAGGGCTGCCCGCCCATAACGGGCAGTTTCCCGGTCAGCATTTCGTACAACAGGATTCCGAAAGCATACAGGTCGCTGCGATGGTCAACCGCGTCGCCCATCATCTGTTCGGGGGACATATACGCCAGCGTGCCGCCACCGGGCTGCGACGAGTCACCCAACGTTACGGAGAGGCCGAAATCTGCCAGGTAAAGGTTATGCCGGGCGTCGAGCAGAACATTGGCGCTCTTGATGTCACGGTGGATGATCTTGCGCTGGTGAGCCAGGTCAAGCGCGTCTGCCACCGGCCGAATCAGTTTCACCGTCTGAGAGAGGTCAAGCGGGCCGCTCTCCAGCAATCCTTTGAGCGAACCGCCTGCCATGTAGCGCATTACAATATACAGCGTTTCGCCGTCCTGCCCGAAGGTGTAGATTGGCAGGATGCCCGGATGCTCCAGGTCGGCAATGATCTGCGCCTCGTCCTGGAAACGGTGGGCAAGCTCGTCGGGCGAAGTAGCGCTGCCACTGCCTGTCCCGGCGCTGCCCGAGCCGGAGCCAGTGGAACTGCCCTCGGTCGGCTTGGGATTGATGGTCTTGATCGCAACCAGGCGCTTGAGCCGCTCGTCGTCTGCTGACCAGACAACTGCCTGCCCGCCGCGCCCAATTTGTTCAATCAGAACATAGTGCTCAAGGCGATGACCGGGTTCCATGAGCAGGGAGTAAACCGCGAATCCCGAAAATTCGCAAGCACATTCAAAGACGACACTCTTCTTGATTGCGGAACGCTATCCCAGCAAACCTGCATATGTTAATGTGTCCGAGATTGAGAACGGATTTCTTGTTTTATCCAGCCAATCACTACATTCTAAACCGTGTCAGAGTCGGTGCATGATAGGCAATTTCTGCCCTACTCGTCATCGTCCGTGATGCGAATACCGCTTGGCAGTTGAGCAGACTGCGACGTGCGGATCTGCATGACAGGGCCGACCTGCTTGAGCCGCCAGGTTCGGGCCGCTTCTCCGTTCCAGTTCAGAAAGACCATCTCGTAATGGTTGTAGGCGGCCATCTCGCTGCGAACACGGGTTTGCACGTCGCTGTGATCGATCTCGTGGTGCGGATTGAGCGCCCGCAGCAGCTTGGTCACCGAGTACGCCGTGAAGGTGTCGTCAGCCTGGATTCGCTTGCCAACTTCGATGTCAATCATCGCTTGCAGCAGCGCCAGCGGAATCTTGGGCCGGTGTGTTGCCACAGGCTGATTCTGTCTGGCAGGCACCACTGCTTTGCTCACTTTGCCTTTTCGTTTCATAAACTGTTTGGCTTCTTTGATGGCGGAACGCTGCTCCGCGCTGCTGCGGCTGCCCCACGCCTTCACGTGCGACTTCGGGGAGGCGTGAACGTGGTTCCACGCCGTCCGGCGATTAATCGCTGCGATTCGGGCGATCCAGCTCACGGGCTGCACAAAATGATGAAATAAAGCCTGCTGTACCGTTACTTTCATGGCGCCCTCCCTTTATTCCAGGACGACGAGATAGCGGATGGACTGCTGCGATTGGCGATAGACCACGTACTCGTCGCCGTTGCCTGACCAGGCTCCGGTGCCCCTGGTGCTGTCGAAGCCATCCGGGGCGTGCTTGCCCGAATACGTGCCCGTAGTTGACCAGACTTTGCCCAATGC